>NZ_QSQO01000004.1:0-143959 GCF_003436775.1 Collinsella sp. TF11-5AC | reverse complement strand
GGCCGCGGCGGCCCGCGCTGCATGAGCATGCCCTTCTGGCGCGAGGACCTCTAAGTCTTTCCGTTTCCGGTGCGGTCCCCCTACAACCGCACCGGCTTCGCCCGTTAAACGGGCAACACTAATACTTACGTAATTCATTTCTTCGAAAGGAATCGAACCATGGGTGTTAACCTCTCCGGCCGTAGCTTCCTCAAGCTTCTCGACCTCACCACCGAGGAGATCGAGTACCTGCTCAAGCTCTCCAAGAACTTCAAGGACATGAAGCGCGCTGGCGTTCCGCACCGCTATCTCGAGGGCAAGAACATCGTCCTGCTCTTCCAGAAGACCTCCACTCGTACCCGCTGCGCCTTCGAGGTCGGCGGCATGGATCTGGGCATGGGCGTCACCTACCTCGATCCGGGTTCGTCGCAGATGGGCAAGAAGGAGTCCATCGAGGACACCGCTCGCGTTCTCGGCCGCATGTATGACGGCATCGAGTTCCGTGGTTTCGCTCAGGACGACGTCGAGGAGCTCTCCGCTAAGGCTGGCGTTCCCGTCTGGAACGGCCTGACCACCGAGTGGCACCCCACCCAGATGCTCGCCGACATCCTGACCGTCCAGGAGAACTTCAACTACGACATCAAGGGCAAGACCCTCGTCTTCATGGGCGACTGCAAGAACAACGTCGCTCGCTCCCTCATGGTTGTCTGCTCCAAGCTCGGCATGAACTTCGTGGCCTGCGGCCCCGAGGAGTGCATGCCCGCTGACGACGTCATCGAGGCCTGCAAGCCCATCGCCGAGGCCAACGGCTGCACCATCAAGCTGACCACCGACGTCAAGGACGGCGTCACCGGTGCCGACGTTCTCTACACCGACGTTTGGGTCTCCATGGGCGAGCCCGACGAGGTCTGGGCCGAGCGCATCGCTCAGCTCACCCCGTATCGCGTTACCTCCGAGGTCATGGCTATGGCCAACCCGGGTGCCATCTTCCTGCACTGCCTGCCCAGCTTCCACGACACCAACACCACGATTGGCGCCGAGAAGTGCGAGCAGTTCGGCATCACCGAGCAGGAGGTCACCGACGAGGTCTTCGAGAGCCCCGCTTCCAAGGTCTTCGACGAGGCCGAGAACCGCATGCACACCATCAAGGCTGTCATGTACGCTACGCTCAAGTAAGAGCATCTAGCATCTCGCTCGGGGTGCATTGCTGCGCACCCCGAGCACTTTTGTCTGGTAAAAATCTCGCACCGAACGACATGCACGGCACGGAAGAGCCGCTTCGGGCGAGATCAGTAAATGATTTATGAAGGGGGGATGAGAACTATGACTGAGACCGCTAAGAAAAAGCGCGGTATGCCTTCATCGTTCACCATTCTTCTTGCTCTGCTGGCAATCGTCGCGGTTGTTACCGTTATCGTCTCCGGTACGTCCGGTGGCGCGGTTACCGCTGCCCGCTTGAGCGATTTCTGCACCGCCCCGGTCAAGGGCTTCGCTGACGCTCTGCCCGTCTGTCTCTTCGTTATGATCCTCGGCGGCTTCCTCGGCATGATGACCGAGACCGGCGCCCTGGACAACGGCATTGCCGTTCTGGTGCAGAAGCTTAAGGGCAATGAGATCATGCTCATTCCCGTGCTGATGCTCATCTTCTCCCTCGGTGGTACCACCTATGGTATGTGCGAGGAGACCGTTCCCTTCTACGCCCTGCTTGCCGCTACCATGATGGCTGCTGGCTTCGACCCTATGGTCGGCGCTGCCACCGTCCTGCTCGGCGCTGGCTGCGGCTGCCTCGGCTCCACGGTTAACCCGTTCGCCGTCGGTGCTGCCGTCGACGCTCTGACCGGCGTTGGCATTGAGGTCAACCAGTCCATCATCATCGGTCTCGGTGCCGTCCTGTGGATTGTTACCACTGTTATGTCCATCCTCTTCGTCATGAGCTATGCCAAGAAGGTCAAGGCTGACAAGGGTTCCACCATCCTTTCGATGCAGGAGCTCAAGGACGCCGAAGAGGCTCACGGCAAGGCTGCTTCCGAGGTTCACAAGGAGGTCAAGCTCACCGGTCGTCAGAAGGGTGTTCTGATCGCCTTTGCCTTCACCTTCGTCGTCATGATCGTCGGCTTCATCCCGCTGGCCGACCTCAACGAGGCCGTCGCCAACTTCTTCGATGCTGGCGCTGTCTATGACGCCGACGGTAACGCCATCGTTCAGGGCTGGTCTGCCCTGATCACCGGCCTGCCCATTGGCCAGTGGTACTTCGACGAGGCTTCCACCTGGTTCTTCCTCATGGCTGTCCTGATCGGTATCATCGGTGGCCTCTCCGAGAAGCAGATCGTCAACACCTTCATCACCGGCGCTGCCGACATGATGTCCGTTGTCCTCGTCATCGCTCTTGCCCGTGGTATCTCCGTCCTCATGGCTAGCACCGGCCTCGACGTCTACGTCCTCGACGCTGCCGCCAATGCTCTGGCTGGCCTGTCCGGCGTGATCTTCGCTCCCATGAGCTTCCTGGTCTACTTCGGCCTGTCCTTCCTGATCCCCTCGACCTCCGGTATGGCTACTGTCTCCATGCCCATCATGGGACCGCTGGCTGTTAAGCTCGGCTTCTCGCCCGAGGTCATGGTCATGATCTTCTCCGCCGCCATCGGTGTCGTGAACCTGTTCACCCCGACCTCCGGCGCCATCATGGGCGGTCTTGCTCTGGCCAAGATCGAGTGGACGACCTGGCTCAAGTTTGCGCTTAAGCTCATCGTCGCTCTCTCCGTCGTCTGCGCCGTCATTCTGACCGTCGCTTGCGTGATGCTCTAAGTACCCCTTGGGTACCCCACGGAAACCATGACGATCCTGTAAAGGATCACCTGGTCATCGTCTGTCCGGTGGGGTAACCCCACCGGTAGACTCCTACCTTTAGCCTCCTCCCGTTCCGTGCGCGGGAGGGGGCGCTCTTATGTTGCGCGGTTCTACGAACCGCGCAACCAGTCGACGCTGCGCGCCGTCCAGAACGACAATTTGTCATTCAAAAGGCAAGGCATGACCAAAAGGTCTATGCCTTGCCTTTTTCATGCCAACTTGTACGTTCTGGACGGCGCTCGCTGTCCGTCCTCTGCCTGCGGCGCTTTCCATTGTTGGTGCAGGGGCGCTTTGCCTACTCTGGCGGGCTTTCGCTGGCTTATGCTTAACCTGCGACGTTTTCATTGTTGGTGCTGAGTGCCTTGTTTCCCGTTCCAAATGAGCCACCCCGGGTCCCCGGCGGTTGCGGTGGGCGTGTTTGGTTGGTGCCTGTTGATGGCCTGGGCATCGGGGAGGGCAGGCTCCGTTATAATCGCGTAGGAACTTAATTTACGAAACGGGACGGGAGCCATACATGCGCCAGGGTTTCGACAACGCGAAGTATATCGAGCTGCAGGCCGCTCATATTAAGGAGCGCATCTCGCAGTTTGGTGGCAAGCTCTATTTGGAGTTTGGCGGTAAGCTGTTCGATGACTATCATGCGAGCCGCGTGCTGCCGGGTTTTGAACCGGACAGCAAGTTCCGCATGCTCAAGAGCATCGCCGACGATGTCGAGGTTATCATCGCGATCAACGCGAACCACATCGAGAAAAACAAGGCTCGTGGTGACCTTGGCATTACCTATGACGAGGATGTGCTGCGCCTGGTTGACCTGTTCCGCGGCAACGGCTTTGCCGTCGCGGCTGTGGTTATCACCCAGTACGCCGGCCAGCCTGCTGCCGATGTGTTCCGCAACCGCTTGAACGCGCTCGGTATTCCCGCCAAGCTGCACTATCCCATCGAGGGGTATCCGCACGATGTCGATCTGATCGTGTCCGACGATGGCTACGGCAAGAACGAGTTTGTCGAGACCACGCGTCCGCTCGTTGTCGTGACGGCACCCGGCCCCGGCTCGGGCAAGCTCGCCACTTGCCTCTCGCAGCTGTATCACGAGCATAAGCACGGTACCGCCGCCGGCTATGCCAAGTTTGAGACCTTCCCGGTCTGGAATCTTCCTCTGACGCATCCGGTCAATATTGCCTACGAGGCCGCCACGGCTGACCTCGACGACGCCAATATCATCGATTCGTTCCACCTTGAGGCCTACAACAAGACCACGGTCAACTACAACCGCGACGTCGAGGCCTTCCCGGTAGTCCGTGCCCTGATGGAAAAGATCCTGGGCAAGAGCCCCTACCAGAGCCCTACGGACATGGGCGTCAATATGGTCGGCTTTGCCATCACCGATGACGATGCCTGCCGCGACGCTTCCAAGATGGAGATCGTCCGCCGCTACTTTACCGCGGTCGAAAATGTGCGCCGTACCGGCGTGGGCGATGAGCAAGTCGACCGTCTCAAGATTATTATGAAGAAAGCCGGCATCGATAAGAACTACTCACCGGCGCGCTCGGCGGCCCTCACCAGGGAGCAGCTGACGGGTGGTCCCGTGGGTGCCATGGTCATGCCCGATGGCTCCGTGGTGACCGGTAAGACCTCCACGCGCCTGGGCGCCGCAAGTTCGCTCATTATGAACGCCCTCAAGCATGTCTCGGGCGTCGACCTTGAGCTCGAGGTCATTAGCGATGAGGCGATCGAGCCCATCAGCAAGCTCAAGACGCATTTCCTGGGAAGTAAAAACCCGCGCCTCCACACCGACGAGACGCTTATGGCGCTGTCGATCACCTCGGCCACGAGTGAGACGGCCGCTCGCGTCCTTTTGGGCCTGGAGCAGTTGCGCGGTTGCGATGCCTTCTTTAGCGTGATCATCTCGCCGACGGACGAGACGGTACTGCGCAAACTGGGTATCAACGTGTGCTGCGAGCCCAAGTTTGAGCGCCGCGGTTTCTTCCATCGCTAAGTTTGAAGCACCGCGGTAATTGCATTGCATTTTGGCCGTATCGGGTTAGCGCCCGGTACGGCTTTTTGATCAATAAAGCGCCTATTTCGGCGAAAAATAGCCGTTTACCTGCCTAGAAACAATTTGAGCGGTATACAATAACCATAACTGTTTCATCCTTAGCGGGATGCCGCATGATGGATATTACCTGCCATCGTGAGGTGTGTCGGTCGCGCACGGCGCGTTAGATGCTCGTGCTCGGTTTGAGGAGGCTGCTATGGCGGGCAAGGGTCGTGCGAGTGTCAACGATATGAAGCGTGTCGAGGTGCTGGTGTTGATGGAGATCGCCCAGCAAACCGAAGACAATGGCGGGCCGTATGGTTTCTCGCGCAAAACGCTTGCCGAGCGCGTGGGGGTTTCGCCGTATCGTGCCCGCGCCGCAATCGATCGCTTGGATTCCGAAGGCATGATTGATGTCGTCTCGCGTTATAGCGACGACGGCGGTCAGCTTGCAAATGGCATTTGCCTCACCGAACGTGGCGAGTGGTATCTTGAGGGCGTCCGTACCGGCATGCTCGTTCAGGAAATGCTTGAGGACGAGGTTGCTGATCGATAGCAGCATGTAACCCTTGCCATAGCGACGCCGCCTGGGAAACCGGGCGGCGTTTTGTTTCAAGATTGAGAAATGCAATCGCACGCGAGAAAAATTGCGAACGGTCCGCGGCGCGAGTATTACAATGAAGACCCGTAAGATGTGGATAAACAACTTCTACGGGAAGCGCAGGTAACTCAATATGACCAAGCATGTGTTCGTAACCGGCGGCGTGGTTTCGTCCCTGGGCAAGGGTATCACCGCGGCCTCGCTGGGCCGTCTGCTCAAGTCGCGTGGCTACAAAGTAACGATGCAGAAGGCCGACCCGTATCTGAACGTCGACCCCGGTACCATGAGCCCGTTCCAGCATGGTGAGGTCTTCGTTACCGAGGATGGTTACGAGTCCGACCTGGACTTGGGTCATTACGAGCGCTTTATTGATGAGAACCTGACCCGCGATTCCAACTTTACGACCGGTGCCATCTACAAAAGCCTCATCGCCCGTGAGCGTCGCGGCGACTTTTTGGGCGGTACCGTGCAGGTGATTCCCCACGTCACCAATGCCATTAAGGACAAGTTCCGCCGCATCGAGGAGCAGACCGGCTCCGATGTAGTCATCACCGAGCTGGGCGGCACGATCGGCGACATCGAGTCCCAACCGTTTGTCGAGGCCATCCGTCAGTACCGCAAGGAGGCCGGCCCCGAGAACGTCTGCTACATCCACGTGTCGCTCGTTCCCTATATCGCCGCCGCCCACGAGGTCAAGACCAAGCCCACGCAGCATTCCGTCAAGGAGCTCCGCAGCTTTGGCATCCAGCCCGATATTATCGTGCTGCGCTCCGACCACCATATCGATGACGCTATCCGCGGAAAGATCGCAAGCTTCTGCGACGTCGACACCGATTGCGTCTTTACCAACGAGGACTGCGCGAGCATTTACGATGTTCCGCAGCTGCTTGCCGAGCAGGACTTTGACCTGCGCATTTGCGAGCGCCTGGGTCTGGATCCGCGTGAGCGCGACATGAGCGAGTGGAACGAGTTCCTGCGCAAACAGAATCACGCCAACCATCACGCCGACAAGGTGAAGATCGCCGTCGTGGGTAAGTACACGCAGCTGCCCGATGCGTACCTGTCGGTTATCGAGGCCCTGCACCATGCGGGCGTCTTCTACGATCGCCATGTGGACGTCCAGCTAGTCGACGGCGAGAGCCTCGACGAGCAGAATGTCTCCGAGGTTCTGGGCGACGCCTCGGGCATCCTGGTCCCCGGCGGCTTTGGCAAGCGCGCCCTGGAGGGCAAGATCCTCGCGGCCGAGTTTGCCCGTGAGCACAAGATTCCGTATCTGGGCATTTGCCTGGGTATGCAGGTCGCCGTGTGCGAGTTCACCCGCAATGTCGTTGGCCTTGCTGGTGCCAGCTCCTCCGAGTTTGATCCGGACGGTCCGTATAGCGTCATCGATCTGATGAGCTCGCAGGAGGACGTGACCGAGAAGGGCGGCACCATGCGCCTGGGCGCCTATCCGTGCAAGCTCGCCGCCGATACTCTTGCTCGTGAGGCATATGGCGAGGAACTCGTCTACGAGCGTCACCGTCACCGCTTTGAGTTCAACAACGCCTTCCGCGACCAGCTCGAGGACGCCGGTTTGGTTATCTCGGGTTTGTCGCCCGACGAGCGCCTGGTCGAGATGGTCGAGCTGCCGCGCGACGTTCATCCGTGGTATGTGGCAACCCAGGCTCACCCCGAGTTCAAGAGCCGCCCGACCAACCCGCAGCCGCTGTTCCGCGAGTTCGTGCGCGCTTCGATCGGCCAGCACGAGGGTGTCGACCGTCTGCAGGTGACGCCCATGAACCTCGCTACGGACTAAGGGTGCCGGCGAACAAAGAACATACCGAAGCTACTCCCTCGTCGCTCGCCGTGGCGGCGGGGGAGTATCTCGATTACCTCGCGGTCGAGCGCGGCTTGGCGCGCAACACGATTGTGGCCTATCGTCGTGACCTGACGACGTACTGCGCCTATCTGGAGCGGGCGGGTATTGTGTCTTTTGAAGAGGTGACCCGTCAGGTCGTGGAGGGCTTTGTCGCCGATCGCCGCGGCGGAGGCTATTCCGACGCCTCGGTGGAGCGTGCGCTTGCTGCCGTGAAGGGCCTGCATGCCTTTTTGGTGCGCGATGGGGCCGTGGCCCAAAACCCGACGGCGGCGTTGCGCCTGCCTAAAAAGGCTGAGCGTTTGCCGGAGTATCTATCGGTGGAGGATGTCTCGGCGCTGCTCGATCAAGACTTTCCCGAGGGCGAGATGGGACTGCGCGACCATGCCATCTTGGAAGTGCTCTACGGATGCGGTTTGCGTGTGAGTGAGCTGGTTGGGCTCGATGTGGGCGATATCCATATTGACGATGGCTTTGTACTCGTTCGCGGTAAGGGCTCAAAGGAACGCCTGTCCCCACTGGTGGGAAGCGCGGCGCGAGCTCTGACGCTCTATGTAACTGAGGGACGTTCTCGCTTGGCGGCCCATGCCCGCGGAACCGAGACCTCGGCGGTCTTTTTAAATAAGAACGGACGTCGCCTGTCGCGCCAGGCCGTGCATGCGATATGCGAGCGGTATGGGCGTCAGGTGGGGCTGGTGGGGCTCCATCCCCATACCTTGCGCCACTCCTTTGCCACCCACATGCTCGCGGGCGGTGCCGACCTGCGTGTGCTGCAGGAGATTTTGGGCCATGCCGATATTTCGACCACCCAGGTCTACACGCATGTCGACCGAACGCAACTGACCGAGGTCTATCTGGCGGCGCATCCGCTAGCACATCGCTAGCAGCTCGCTGACCTGCATATTTATAAATACTAAAGGGGACGGGCCCCAGATTGCCGAGACGCACTTTTGCGCGCATGGGCAATCTGGGGCTCGTCCCATTTTTCGCTAGACACCGACGCGGCGGTGGGCCGTGTGTACCGTGGGTGGGGGAGTTTGGGGGCGATGTGAACGGCGTGTAAAGGGACGTAAAAATCGCCTCAAGGTCAACTTGAAGGTTGAGGTTCGCGGGCGTGGTTCTACAGGTGGCATCCCGCCTTTGCTGCAAACACAACATATTGTGTTTTCGAACATATGCTCGGGGGTGTTTTACAACATATTGGGGGTGGAATAGTGGGGAGGGGTGGGGGAAGGGGTGGGGAAAGGTGTTGAAAAATGGGGCGGTTCCCCATATTATTAATGACGTCGACAGGCGGGGTGGTTCCCCGCGTACGTGCCATCTGAGTAACCGAGGGGAGGGCGCACATGGGAATGACTGGTGCATACGAGCGCAATCTCGATGCAAAAGGTCGTCTGTCCCTGCCTGCACCCCTTCGCGAGGAGCTTGGAGAGCACGTTCGCGTGTTCAAAGCCCTGGATGTCGATGCTCTGTACGTGTTCTCTGCCGAGGCCTTCGATAAGTGGGTCGAAGGACTCTTCGCGGGTCGTGAGGGCCACGAGGGTTTTAACCCGCGTGACATCAACGACCAGAAGCTCATGAGGGCGATCAACAAGCGCACCACGTCGATGGACGTGGACAGCGCCGGTCGTATCGGCCTTTCCGAGTCTCTCCGCAAGCAGGCGAACCTCGACCGCGAGGTCACGGTTGTGGGCAACTACGACCACCTTGAGGTTTGGGATCGCGCCGCGGCCGATGAGGACGATGACGATGAGGCCCTGCTGGACCTCTTCTTCTCGTAAGGGCAAGGCACGGGTAACGGATGGAGCGTGGGATCTTGACACAAGAATATCGGCATGAACCTGTCATGCTCGGCGAAGTGCTTGAGTCGCTGCGGCTAAAGAGCGGCTCCGTTGTCTGCGATTGCACCCTTGGCGGTGCCGGCCATTCGGTAAAGATGGCCGCGCAGGTGGGGGAGACGGGTCTTTTGCTCGGCGTCGATCAGGACGACATGGCCCTCGAGGCCGCTGGCGCCCGTCTGGACCGCGAGGTTCCCGGCGTTCCGCACCAGCTGCTGAAGGGCAACTTCGGCGACTTGGACGAGCTGCTTTGCTCGGCCGAGGTGCCCGGGGTCGATGGCTTCCTGTTCGATTTGGGCGTTTCGTCACCGCAACTCGATATCCCTGGCAGGGGCTTTTCGTATAACGAGGACGCCCCATTGGACATGCGGATGGATCCGGGTAATAACACCTTAAACGCAGCTGAGGTCATCAACACCTATAACGAACACGACCTCGCCCGGATTCTACGCGTCTACGGCGAAGAGAAGTTCGCCTCGCAGATCGCGCGCGAGATCGTGCGCCGCCGCGAGCAAGAACCGATCGAAACCACCGGCCAATTTGTCGAGATCATCAAGGCGGGTATCCCGGCTGCCGCTCGTCGGCATGGCGGACACCCGGCCAAGAAAAGTTTCCAGGCCATTCGCATCGAGGTCAATCACGAGCTCGATGTGCTCGAACGAGGGCTTGATGCCGCCACCAGGTGGCTCAACCCGGGCGGACGTATCTGCGTCATCTCGTATCACTCGCTCGAGGACCGTATCGTAAAGAACCACTTTAAGGAGATGAGCCAGGGGTGCACGTGTCCGCCGGAGATTCCGGTGTGCGTGTGCGGCAACGTGCCGATACTCAAGGTCATCACCCGCAAACCCTTGGTTGCCCAGCCTGATGAGGTTGAGCGCAACCCTCGGGCGAGATCAGCCAAAATCCGCGTGGCGCAGCGTCTGTAGGCGCGACCGCGCGATATTGGACCTCCCGCTCGCACCATAAACGAAGCTTAAACACACTACCAACGTACTCGGGATGGGAGGCGGCATATCATGGGCTACAACACTTCAAGCGCAGCACTCGCCTATGATATGAACGCCATGCCCGCCTATCGTGAGACGCCGCAGGCCCCCGTTGCTCCCCGTGAGCAGCGCACGCCGCGCTTTGATGTCTACACGGGCGCGGGCCGTCAGGCAAACCAGGCGGTAAGCCCGGTTTTCATGAGCGTTCTTAAAACGTTTTGCATCATTGCGGCTATCTTCATGACGATCGGCGTCGCCCGCGTGGCGCTCGCCGGCGTTACGGCCCAGGTGCTCAACAGCAACGCCGAGCTTACCAACACGCTCGAAAAAGCGACCGATGAGAGCTCCGACCTGGAGGTCATGCATTCGGTCTATGGCGCCGACACGCGCATTCGCGACCTTGCGGGCGCTTATGGCATGGTGGAGCCCAGCGAGAGCGTTACACTTGACTTTTCGCAGGATGCAGCCGCGGGCGCCAACGCGACCGCGACCGCTCGGTAGCAAGACGGTAGCTGAGTATGACAAATGACTATCGCCGCGGTTCCGATGGGGGCCGCGGTTCTGGACGTCCCTCGTCGCGGGGACGTTCTGGTTATCAAGGAACGGGTCGGCAATCTTACAACGCCGGGCAGTCCCGTGGCAACGACCCGGCGTCGCGACTTCGCGGCTCGGGCGGCCCTCAAGTGCATAACACCAGGTCGCGCAAGAGTTCGTCGACCGAATGGCTCACAGGCACGCCTCTGCCTCGCCGCAAAGCCGTCATGGGCTTCATTGGGCTTGGCTTGGGCTTGGGCGTCTTTCGCCTTGCCGGCTATCAAATTGTCGAAGCCGATAAACTGCGCGAGCGTGCCGATGCGCGCCGCCTGCTTGCGCAGACCCTCTATGCCAAACGTGGCACCATCTACGACCGCAACGGTAACGTGCTGGCGTCGTCGGTCGAATGTCGCAACATCGCCGTGAACCCCCAGCTTGTCGAGGATGTTGACAAGACGGTGTCGGCGCTGGTCAAGGCAACTGGAATCGATAAAAAGACCTGCCGCAAGCTCGTTGAGTCCGATGGAACCTGGGTGTATATCAAGCGCCAGGTGGACGAAGACGACGCTGCGGCGCTGGAGAAGAAGAACCTGCCCGGCGTGCTTTTTGAGCAGGCCATGAAGCGCGTGTATCCATACGGCAATCTGGCATCGCAGGTGCTGGGTGTAGTGAACGTAGACAACGACGGCTTGACGGGTCTCGAAAAGCAATACAACAAGCTTCTGACCGGCACGAACGGTTCTCTCGTACGCGAGCGCGCGAGGGACGGCAGCTATATCGCGGGCGGTGCCTATAAAAAGGTGGCTGCGGTCGACGGCGTTGATCTCGTGACGACGCTCGACGTCAATATCCAGCGTGCGGCCGAGGATGCCCTGGCAGAGGCTGTCGAGAAGACAAAGGCCAAGAACGGCTCGGCGCTGGTCACCGATCCTACGACAGGCGAGATCTTGGCAGCCTGCTCGTATCCGACCTACGACCAGACCAATTTGGAAAACGCCAAGACCGAGGATATGAACCTGCGCCTGGTCACCGACGCCTACGAGCCCGGCTCGGTCTTTAAGACGCTCGTGGCGGGCGCCGGCTTCGACTTGGGTGTCGTGCGGTCGAGTACGTCGTTTGAGGTGCCGGCGAGCATCAAGGTGGGCGACGATACCGTCACCGATGCCGACAAGCGCGACTACGCCATGACCATGGATGTGCGCGAGATGATGCGCCGTTCGTCCAACGTGGGATTTGTCCTGGTGGGGCGCAAGATCGGTGCCGACGACTTTGCCGCCTATGTGGACAAGTGGGGCATCGGTCACAGCTCTGGTGTCGATTTTCCGGGCGAGAGCCTGGGCATCGTCAAGGAGCGTGACCAGTATGACGGCGCCACGCTGGGCTCGATGAGCTTTGGACAGGCGCTGTCTGTCTCACCGATTGAGATCGCACGTGCCGTGGGCGGCATCGCCAACGGCGGCGTGATGATGACCCCGCACTTCTATAAGTCCAGCAAAGGCGACGAGAAGGACTGGGGCGAAGGCGAGCGCGCGATTTCGGAGGACGCCGCATCCCAGGTGACATCGTGCATGCAGACGGTCGTGTCGGAGGGAACGGGCGTTGGCGGCGCGGTTGACGGCTATGACGTGGCGGGTAAGACCGGTACGGCCGAACGTGCCGACGAGAACGGCGGCTACCTCAAGGAGAACTACATGTCGTCCTTTATGGGCTTTGCACCGGCACAATCGCCCAAGGTGATGTGCTATATCACGCTCGACGGAACGCCGAGCGGCTCAGATGCCGCTGCGGTGCCGTTCCAGTCCATTATGGCCAACGCGCTTGACGTGCTGGGTATCCCACACACGAAGTAGGGGGTTACAATCTTTGGGGCGTGGTTTGTTGTCCCATATGAGGGGTGTTCACATGCCCTGCACCACGCATGCGCGGCGCTGGGATACAATACGCCGATAGCATTATTTAGGTTTACAGGGGAGCTGCAATGATAGAGATCGCCGTCAACAACCTCGCGGCCGCAACAGGGGCCCGAACCGTGACGGGAGAAGTCGATCGGGTATGCCGCGGGTGCGTTATCGACTCGCGCCAGGTCGAGGAAGGGACGATTTTCGTCGCCTTTCCCGGTGAAAACGTCGACGGCAATGATTTTGCTTCCCGTGCCGTCCAGTCGGGTGCCGGCGCCGTCGTGATGACGCGTGAGCCCGAGGCCGAGCTGGTCTCGCTGGCGCAGGACAAGGGCTGTGCCATCTTGCTGACCGATGATCCCGAGGAGTTTCTGCTGCGTTTGGCGCACGCGTATCGCCTGGAGCTTGGCTGCCTGGTCGTTGGCATTACCGGTTCCATCGGCAAGACGACGACCAAGGACGTGCTCGCCGCTGTTCTCGCCAAGCGCTATCGTGTCTGGGCCACCAAGGGCAATTTTAATAACCTGATCGGCATGCCGCTCACGGTGCTTTCCGCTCCGGCCGATACCGAGGTCCTGGTGCTCGAGATGGGCATGAACCATTTCCACGAGATCGAGCGCCTGTCCCAGTCCGCCAATCCCAACCTTGCCATCGTGAGCAAGATTGGCACCTCTCATATCGGTATTTTGGGCAGCCGCGAGAACATCGCCCGCGCTAAGGCCGAGATTGTCCAGGGCATGTGCGCCGCCGGCGACTATTTGCCGCTGCTGGTTTTGGGCGGAGAGGACGACTTTACGCCGTTCATTCGCGACACGTTCGCCCAACCTGCTGGTATCGACGTGATGCTGGCCGGCGTCTCGGACGATGATGAGGTCCGTGCCCGCGACGTTCGCGTTGATGACGAAGGCCGTCCGGTCTTTACGCTCGATTTTGGCCAGGGTGAGACGATCGATACCATGCTTGCCATCCCCGGCGTGCAGTCCGTTCCTAATGCCGTTAAGGCCGCCGCGGTTGCCTATCGCCTGGGCGTGACGCCCGAGCAGATCGATGCTGCCTTTAGGGGTCTCACGATCACCGGACACCGCCAGGAGATCAAGCGCGCCAAGAGCGGTGCACGCGTCATCGATGACTCCTATAACGCCAGTGCCGAATCCATGGCTGCTGGCCTCGATCTGCTGTGCTCGCTTTCGTGCACGGGGTCTCGCATGGCGATCCTGGGCGAGATGGGCGAGATGGGCGATGAGGCTCCTCGCATGCATGAGCTCGTGGGCGCCTATGCCGCCGCCAAGAAGCTCGACATGCTGGCGTGCGTGGGTGGTGAGCTGGCCCAGCTTATGGCCGATGCCGCACGCATGATGGGCATGGACGAGGACCGCATCCAGGTGTTCTCCGATTATCAGCAGGTGCTCGACCGCATGGGCGGCGCGCTTGAAAAACATGATGTTGTACTGGTCAAGGGTTCCCGCTTTGTTGAGCTCGACCGCTTTGTGGAAGGTGTGTGCTAGCCCATGTTCGGCAATCCCTCGTATCCAACGTATCAGGCTTTTTTGGGGCTTGGCATCGCCGCAGCCATTGCGCTGCTGCTCATGCCGTGGTGGATCAAGCTGCTCAAGGTCGAGGGTATCGGCCAGCAGGTTCGTGCCGACGGCCCCAAGCGTCATTTGGTTAAGCAGGGAACGCCCACCATGGGTGGCGTTGTCATCCTCGTCGCGATCTCGCTGACCTGCCTGCTGATGGGCAAGCTCACCACCGAGCTCGTACTCGTACTGCTCGCCACGTTGGCGACCGGCGTGCTGGGCCTGATCGACGACCTGACCTCCGTTACGCATGGGCGCTCGCTCGGTCTGACGCCTCATGCCAAGATGATCGGCCTAACCATTATCTGTGTCACCTTTACGGTACTTGCCGTCAACTGGTGCGGCGTCGCCCCCGAGATTCGTTTTCCCGGTGGGTTGACGATCGACCTTGGCGTGCTTTCGACCACCATCTGCGGCTATTCGTTCCCGTGGCTCTATATTGTCTTTTGCTGGCTGATGATTGCCGGTCTTTCTAATGCCGTGAACCTGACCGATGGCCTTGACGGTCTTGCTGGCGGCACCTCCATGATCGCCATGCTCGCCATGGCTGCCATGGCGTTTTTGCACGGAGACGTGAACCTGTCCATCTTCTGTACCGCGTGTGCCGGTGCCTGCTTGGGCTTTCTGTGGTTCAACTGCTATCCGGCGAGCATCTTTATGGGCGATACCGGCTCGCTTGCTCTGGGCGCCGCGTTTGCCTGCACGTCCATCATGACCAACACCGAGGTCGTCTCCCTCATCATCGGCGGCCTGTTTATCGTTGAGACCCTGTCGGTCATGATTCAGGTTGTCTACTTCCATTTTACGCACAAGCGCGTCTTCCTTATGGCGCCCATCCATCATCATTTCGAAAAGAAGGGCTGGGCCGAGACCAAGGTCGTCATCCGTTTTTGGATTATCGCTGCGGCCTTTGGTGCCGTTGGCCTTGCTCTGTTCTTCCAGTTGGGATAGTGGTCTTTCATGCCTCTTGCTGATGTCTTTAGCCTGCTCGTTTTGGGTCAGGGCAAATCCGGTCTCGATGTCGCCCGCTGGGCGCTGGCACATCCCGAGCGCGTAAGCGCCGCTACCGTGTATGGCGGCGGCACCTCTGAGCCCAATGACGCCACGCGTGCGCTCGAGGCTGCTGGTGCGTCGTTTGTCTATGGGACCGAACAGGTCGAGGGCGCCTATGACGTATGCGTGACGTGCCCGGGCATCTCGGAGTTCTCGGGCTTCTTTAAGGCCGGGCGCGAACATGCCGCTCAGATTATGGGTGAGCCAGAGTTTGCCTATCGCCTGTCGCCCGATAACTGGATTGCCATCACGGGCACCAACGGTAAGACGACCACCACGTCGCTGACTGATTATCTGCTCAAGGCTGCCGGCGAGGCCAGCGTAGCTGTCGGCAACATCGGCGAGCCGCCGGTCAACGAGATTGACGGCCGAGCCCACAACGAGTGGTTTGTGGCTGAGCTCTCGAGCTATCAGATTGCTACGACCACCGAGCTCCACCCTCGCGTGGCAGTGCTGCTCAACATCACTCCCGACCACTTGGGCTGGCATAAGAGCCATAAGAACTATGCGCTTGCCAAGATCAAGCTGTTTGACAATATGGTCGATGACGATCTGGTGGTTGTCGACGTCGAAGACGCCGGCATTCACGAGTTCGATGAGTACATCTATACGCCGGGTCGCCGCATCTGCAAGGTCGCTTTTGACGAGCCCGAGGGTGCAGACGCCGCCTTTGTGCGCGACGGCAAAATGGTCGTGCGCTTGAAGGGCGTCGAGACCCAGCTTGTCGCCACGTCCGAGCTCAAGATCTCGGGCCATCACAATGTCATCAATGCCTTATGTGCCGCCACGGCTGCTCTGGCCGTCGGTGCCGATGTCGATGGTGTCCGCCGCGGTCTGGCCTCGTTCCAGCCGCTCGAGCATCGCGTGGAGCCGTGCGGCGAGATTGACGGTGTGCGCTACGTCAACGATTCCAAGGCGACCAACACCGACGCGGTCGAGAAGGCACTGACGGCATTTCCCGATGACGACGTGATCTTGCTGCTCGGCGGCCACGATAAGGGCACGCCGCTCACGGACTTCGCGCGCGTTGTTATGGATAACGTGCGCTCGGTCGTCTGCTTTGGCGATGCGCGCGAGCGCTTCACCGCCGCTATGGACGAGGCCGATGTCGATGGCGATGTGGATATCGCCCAGGCGGATGACCTACGCGATGCCGTGGACGTTGCCCGTTCGCTGTCGAGCCGTGGCGACGTGATCTTACTTTCTCCTGCCTGCTCTTCGTTCGATGAGTTCTCGGGCTATGAGGAGCGCGGCCGCGTGTTTAAGGACTACGTGGCTCAGCTTGCCGCTGCAGCGAAATCGCAAATGGAATAGGGGTTGCCGGTGAGAGAGGAGAGCCCCCGACAAGGTATGAGGAGGCCCGACTCGGACCGTGCTTCCTCGCGGCGCAGCACACCGCGTTCCGGTCGTGGCAGGCAGTCGTTTAGCGAACGCTATATTGCCGGCGTTCCCGCCCGCATCATGCGCCCCCGTCTGATATTTATGGCCTGCCTGTTTACTTTGGTGTGCTTTGGCCTGCTGATGGTGTACTCGGCGTCTTCGGTCGAGGCGCTGCACGAGAATGGCTCGGCGACGTTTTTCCTGGGTCGACAGGCCGCGTTTGCCGTGGTTGGTGTTCTGGCGCTGATTGCCATCGCGCGCGTTTTGCCGGACAGCTGGTTTGGGGAGGATGTGCTTAGGATCTTCCTTATCGGCATGATAGGGCTACTGTTTCTGGTGTTCTTGGTGGGCAGCGGCAGCCGTGGCGCCACGCGCTGGCTCAACATCGCCGGTATTCAGTTCCAGCCTTCCGAGTTTTTAAAGCCATTTGCCATTGCGTATTCGGCCATCATGCTTGATCGCTTCTTTTCGCCCGGTGGCAACATCAACGAATTCCTTCGCAAGATGGGCATCTACCTGGGTATTTCGCTCTTTCTGATCTTTATCCAGCCCGATTTCGGTACTGTCCTGATCATCCTGTTGACCCTCATGTGCATGGCGTTGTTTGCGGGTCTCGACCCGAGATTTATCATCGGCGTGCTAATCTTCGGCATTCTCGTGATCGTGATTGCACTTGTCGCAGAGCCGTACCGTATGGTGCGTATTCAGGTTGCCTTGAACCCTTGGGCTGACGAGTATGGTGACGGCTATCAGGCCACGCTTGCCATCATGGCCTTTGCCTCGGGCGGTCTGTTCGGCCGTGGCATCGGCAACTCAACCATGAAGTACTCGTATCTGCCCGAGGCGCACAATGACTACATCCTGGCCATCATTGGCGAGGAAGTCGGCTTTGTCGGAACCGTGCTGTTCTTCTTGGTGTTTGCGATGCTGATCTACTCGGCGTTTCGCATTGCCGAGCAGGCGACCGATCGTCGGGGCGCGCTTATGGCGTCTGGCTCCGCGGTCATTCTCGCGGTGCAGTTTTTGATTAACGCGCTGGGCATCCTCAACGTGTTTCCCATGACGGGCAAACCGTTGCCGTTTATTAGCTACGGCGGTTCATCGATTATTGTGTCGCTTATGCTTGCCGGTCTGATCCTGCGCGTTTCGTACGAGAGCGCCCGTCGCGATGAGTACGACCGTCGCCGCGAGAGCTTTGCCGTTATGGATGAGAGTACCGCCGGCGTAGCCCATGTGCGCGGTGAACGACCTTCGCGTAGCGGCTTTACCGTTCTGGATGGTTCTACATCCGAGCCGGCAGCTCGTCCACGTCCGCGGACGGCTCCGCAAGGTCGTCCTCAGCGCCCCAGCCCTCGCAGCGCGGGCGGCGGATATAATCGAATCGATTTGAACTCGGACCCGTCGGCGCGTCTACGCACCGACGACCAGGGACCGCGTGTACGAAGGGACTACCATGACCGATAAGATGACCGTTGCTATTGCAGCCGGCGGCACGGCAGGACACATCAACCCCGCGCTCGCCTTGGCCGAAGAACTGCGTGACCGTGGCCACCACGTTGTGTTCGTGGGCCAGTCGCGCAAGCTCGAGGGTCGTTTGGTCCCCGAGGCTGGGTTTGATTTTGTGCCCATTACGGTCACGGGCTTCGACCGCTCCCGTCCTTGGACGGCGCTGACCTCGCTGTGGCGTGTCAATAAGGCCAAGCGTGCGCTCACCAGTCATTTCTCAAAGGTCGGCAAGCCCGATGCCGCCATCGGTTTTGGTGCCTATGTCGAGGTTCCGCTGCTGGGGTGGTGCAAGGGCGCAGGCGTTCCGTATCTGCTGCATGAGCAGAACTCTGTTCCGGGCCTGGCCAACAAGATGATGAACTCCCACGCCGCCCGCGTGTGCATCTCGGTGCCGGCAGCGCGTTCGGTCTTTGAGCGCGAAGGTGACCCTGACCACGTGCTCATGACCGGCAACCCCGTACGTCGCTCGGTGATCGAGGGCGATCGCGCTCGCGGCCGCAAGGCACTTGGCGTTCCCGAGGACGCTACGCTGCTGCTCGTCTTTGGCGGTTCACTCGGCGCCCAGCACCTCAACGAGCGCGTGGCTTCGCTCAAAAACGAGCTGCTTTCGCGCAAGAACCTCTATGTGTTGCATTCGACGGGTGCCGACGGCTTTGAGGAGACCGAGCGCGCTTTGGCGCTGACGCTCGAGGAGGCGAAGCGTTACCGCGTCCAGCCTTACATCGACAACATGGGCGATATGCTGGCTGCTGCCGATTTGGTGCTCTCGCGTTCGGGTGCATCGAGCGTGGCCGAGATCGCTGCGCTCGCCGTGCCCTCGATACTCGTGCCGTATCCGCATGCGACGGCCGACCACCAAACCACCAATGCCCGTTATCTGGCCGACGCCGGGGCCGGCGTGCTCTGTGCCGATGCCGATATCGACGGTTCTGCCTTTGCCGATGAGCTGCTGCACCTGGTCGATGACGCGGCAGAGCGCGACGTCATGCGTCAGGCGGCGCGTGGTCTGGCTCAGGATAGGGCCGCCGCTCTTCTGGCCGATGCGGTAGAGGGTTTGCGTTAGTTTGACGGGATATCGTCGGTCGCCCTCGCGCTGATGCGGTAGGTGCGGTACAGTTAACAGGTTACAGGCAGTGTTTACGCAAGGAGTACACGAGCACATGGCTGATTCCCAGACTGCAACCTCCGCGCCCGAGTTTAAGAGCGCCCACTTTATCGGTATCGGCGGTGCCGGCATGAGCGGCATCGCCCTCGTTCTGCACGAGCGCGGTTATGCCGTTACCGGCTCCGACCTTAAGACGTCACGTTATATCCGCCAGCTTACCCGCGCTGGTGTGAAGGTGCATGTGGGCCATGAGGCAGCCACGATCGACGAGGTCAAGCCCGACGTGGTTGTTGTCTCCACCGCTATTCCGGAGTCCAACCCTGAGCTCGTGCGCGCTCGCGAGCTGGGCATTCCCGTGTGGCCCCGTGCCAAGATGCTCTCTGCTTTGGGCCACGGCTACACTACCGTCGCTGTTGCCGGCACGCATGGCAAGACCACCACGTCTTCGATGTGCGCCACCATGCTCGACCGCATGGGTCTGGATCCGAGCTTCTTGATCGGCGGCATCGTCGAGGGCTATGACACGAACGGCAAGAACGGCTCGGGAGACTACTTTGTCGCCGAGGCCGACGAGTCCGACAGCTCCTTCCTGTTCCTGAACCCCAACGTGGTCATTGTGACCAACGTCGAGGCCGACCACCTCGATCACTACTCGGGTATCGAGGAGATCGAGGCAACTTTCGCCAAATTCATGAGCCTGGTGGGCGAGGACGGCACCGTCATCGTCTGCGGCGAGGACCCGCATCTGGTCGAGCTCGCCAAGTCGACGGGCCGTCACGTGCTTTCCTACGGCTTTGCCGAGAGCAACGACATCGTCTGCGTGCACCCGGATGTCAAGGGCATCCAGAGTGACTTTATCGTTCGCTTTGAGGACGGCACTGAGCACGCTGTGGAGATCAAGAGCAATCCCGGTCGCCACAACATGCTCAACGCCACGGCGGTGCTCACCGTCGCCCATGTCCTGGGCCTTGACATCGACGCCGCCGCCAAGGCGCTCTCGAGCTTTGAGGGCGTCCGCCGTCGCTTTACCCACGTGGGCGATATCGATGGCATCACCGTGGTCGATGATTACGGCCATCACCCCACCGAGATCAAGGCGACGCTTGCCGCCGCTTCGTCGCTGGGCTACAAGCACGTCGACGTCGTGTTCCAGCCGCACCGCTATTCGCGCCTGCAGGCCCTGTGCGACGACTTTGCCGATGCATTTGCCAATGCCGATAAACTGCTGCTGATTGATGTGTTCTCGGCTGGCGAGATGCCCATTCCGGGTGTCACCTCTAAGATGCTCGCCGATACCGTGCGCGCCAAGCATCCTGGCAAGGAGGTCGTGTACTGCTCCAGCCGTCTTGAGCTCAATCAGGAGCTCGAGCAGATGGTGGGCGAGGGCGACCTGCTGCTCACCATGGGTGCCGGCGACGTTACGACCGTCGGTCCCGAGTTCATTGAGTATCTGACTGCCAAGAAAGACGCTTAAGTCTAATGGGTCTGTTTAACGCCGTCATGGCGCTCTCGGGCATGATCGACACGGATGTGATCGAGGACGAGCGCCTTGCGCGTCATACGAGCTATCGTATCGGCGGCAAGGCCGACCTCTTTGTGACGTGCCATAGCTATCATGCCCTCCGCCGCGCCGTGGCGGTGCTCGATCGCGAGCAGGTGCCGTGGGTCATCATCGGCAAGGGCTCCAATCTGCTGGTTGCCGATGGCGGTTATCGCGGTGCCGTCATTTCGCTCGGACGTGAGTTTCAGCGCACGGTTGTTGCCGATGACGGTTGTACGCTGACGGTCGGTGCGGGCGTGATGTTTGCGCGCCTGGTCAACGATGCCCTGTCGCGTAGCCTCTCGGGCCTTGAGTTTGCCGTTGGCATTCCTGGTTCGGTCGGCGGTGCGATATCTATGAATGCCGGCACACGGACCGAGTGGATTGGCTCGCTGGTTGAGGATGTCGTAACGTTTGACCCGGCATCCGGTATCAAGCATTATGCGGGGTCCGAGATCACTTGGGGCTACCGCGAATGTAGCCTTCCCCGCAATGAGATCATCCTCGAGTGCGTGCTCAAGCTAAAACCGGCGCCCAAGGCCGACATTCGCGAGCGCATGGAGCGGTACCTTACAAGGCGCAAGCGTACGCAGCCCATGGGTCGCGCATCCTGCGGGTCTGTCTTTCGCAACCCGCCCGATGCGAGTGTGGGCAAGCTTATCGAGGATTGTGGATTAAAGGGTTTTTCGATTGGCGGCGCGGAAGTTTCGCCCGTTCACGCTAATTTTATCGTTAATAACGGAATTGCCTCGGCCGATGACGTTGCCGCGGTTATTAGACATGTGCACGGAAAGGTGAGGGAGGCGTATGGCATCGAGCTCAGACCGGAAGTTAAATTCCTCGGCTTCTAGAGCATCGAAACCCACCTTCCGCCGCGCCGGAGGGCGTTCCGGCGCGCCTGCCAAACCTCAACGCAATACCGTCGCGCACTCTAAGTCTGTCGGGCATGCTCGACAGACCAGTCGTCCGGTCGTCGGCTCGCAGCTCGGTAATCGTCCGGCCGCAAAAAAGTCCTCGCGTCCCTCGGTGACGTCAAAGCCTGTTATGGGCGCCAAGCCTGCCCGTCCCATGGCAGCTCCCAAGCCCTCGACGGGAACTAAAGCGGCGCGTCCAGGTCGCACGCTGGGCGCATCGAAACCGCGCTCGCTGACATCGGTGCCGGCTACCGCCAAGAAGCCTTCGAGTAAAAAAGGTTTCAACCCGTTATCTTCACTTGGAGCGATGGCAAATAAAACATCAGACGCCGTTTCTGTCGTTACAGGCAAAGGCAAAATCGTGGGCGGCGTTCTGGCCGTCTTGGCCGTGCTCGTCGTCGTTGCCATCGTGGTGATCAACTCTGGACTGTTTACTGCCACTGATATTCAGATTCAAGGCAGCGAGCATGTGACGAAGCACGATGCTATCCAGCTGATCGACTTGCCCGAGGGAACGTCGCTTTTTAACGTCGATCCCGACCAGATTACCGAGGATCTCAAGCAGAACCCGTGGGTTTCGGGCGTGGATGTCCAGCGCCAGTTTCCCCATACGCTTATCATCACGCCGACGGAGCGTAAAGTTATCGCCATTGCGTATATCAGCTCCGACGACCTTGCCTGGGCTATCGGAGACGATGACACCTGGATCGCCCCGCTGTCGACGTCGGTCGAAGTGGACGACCAGGGCAACGCCATCACGACAGGGCAGGGCTCAAATACCTTGACCGGAATCGATGCCGCGCTGGCGCTCGCCAAGCATTATGGCGCGGTGTTGTTGACTGATGTCTCGGCGGATGTCGCTCCGGTTTCCGGCCAGGCGGTGAACTCCAAAGCCGTTAAGGCCGGCCTGGATTATGTGCGTGGTTTTTCGAGCGAGTTCTTGGGACAAGTCAAGGATATTTCCACGCCTTCGGTCGAAGCCATCTCGGCAAACCTCAATAACGGCATTGAGGTGTCGCTGGGCGATTCGGACGATATCGCCAAGAAGGAACGCGTAGTCACCAAGTTGCTTTCGCAGGTAGAGGGCGTAACGTATATCAATGTGCGCTCTCCGGGCAACTACACATTTAGGAATGCTCCGACCTCGTAGCGCTGGTTGATGCTTTGTTGAGGGGCCATACCACGCCGTTTATCTGGTTTGTTTGGTTTTCACGGTCAATTATTTGACTGATACGTTCATAATGTGCAAACATAATACGGTTTACCTTTGCATTTACTTTCAACCTGAAGGTTAATGTGCGCAGGGGTCGACCCATGCTATGGCTATAACCTTTGTTCGGAGGACCGACATGCACGAGACAGAGATCAACAACTACCTTGCCGTCATTAAGGTGGTCGGCGTCGGCGGCGGCGGTACCAACGCGGTCAATCGAATGATCGAAGAGGGCATCCGCGGCGTCGAGTTTGTTGCCATCAACACCGATGCTCAGGCACTCGCGATCTCTGATGCCGATATCAAGGTGCACATCGGCACCGATCTTACCCGCGGCCTGGGCGCCGGCGCCAATCCCGAGGTTGGCCGCAAGGCTGCCGATGAGTCCCGCGACGACATCGCCGAGGCGCTCGCTGGCGCCGACATGGTGTTTATCACCTGCGGCGAGGGCGGCGGCACCGGTACCGGCGCTGCTCCCATCGTTGCCGATATCGCGATGAACGAGGTCGGCGCACTGACCGTCGCCGTCGTGACCAAGCCCTTCACCTTCGAGGGCCGCAAGCGTAAGAAGAGCGCCGAGGAGGGCATCAAGACCCTCTCCGATTGCGTCGACACCATGATCGTCATTCCTAACGATAAGCTGCTCGACATCGCCGAGAAGAAGACCACCATGCTCGAGGCCTTCGCGATTGCCGATGGCGTCCTTTCCCAGGGCACCCAGGGCATCACCGACCTCATCACCGTCCCCGGTATCATCAACCTGGACTTCGCCGATGTTAAGACCATCATGAAGCAGGCCGGTACCGCCATGATGGGTATCGGTACCTCTTCTGGGGATACTCGTGCCGTCGACGCTGCCCAGCAGGCCATCTCCAGCCCGCTGCTCGAGAGCTCCATCGATGGTGCCACGCGCGTGCTGCTCTCCATCGCCGGTTCCAAGGACCTGGGCATCCAGGAGATCAGCGACGCCGCCGACGTTGTCGCCAACGCCGTCGACCCCGAGGCCAACATCATCTTCGGTACCGTTGTCGACGAGTCCCTGGGCGATCAGGTGCGTATCACCGTCATCGCTACGGGCTTCTCCGACTCCAACGTCAACCGTCAGGATGAGCTTTTTGCTGCTCAGCAGTCTCAGAGCAAGGCCGCTGCCTCCGCTGAGCCGCAGCGCACCGCTCCGGCTGCCAGCCCGGCTCAGGCCGCTCCGACCCGCAACGTCGGTGGTACCGAGCTGCCCAACTTTGGCAACGACCAGTTCGAGCTTCCCGACTTCCTAAAGCGCGGTAGCTTCTAGTTCGTTTTTCTCAACGACCTGCACGGGGTGTGTCCATTCGGATGCACCCCGTTTTGTTTCTCGTTTGTAAACGAAAGCCTCCAATCTCCTTACGTTCCCTTTACGTTTGGTCCCTACCGCTGCGGGTATCCTTTTAAGGAAGTATGACAGCCGTATAAACGCGGACTGCGCGGCGACGCCGCGGTACTTGTGTTATTAGGAGGCTTTAGTATGGCAGCACGTGCGGACAACGTTTCGCGTGTCGACCATGATGGAGTTACGTTGGTGGAGGGCGCGACATCCGATGTCCGCTTTGCCTTTACCGAGCGCACCGGTGGCGTTTCTGAAGATGCGTACTCCTCGCTCAACCTGGGCTCGCATGTAGGCGATGACCCCTTTGCTGTTCAAGAAAATCGTCGTCGAGCGCTCGAAGCTATGGGCGCCACTGAGTGCGAGCATAATCTGCTCGTGCCCAATCAGGTACATGGTGACCATATCGTTACGGTGACTTCGAACGGCGCCGACGATCTTGAGGCTGTTCGCGAGCAGATTGCCGAGGGCTGCGACGCCATCGTCTGTACGGCCCATGACGTGCCCGTGCTGCTCTGCTTTGCCGACTGCGTTCCCGTGGTGCTGGTGGCCCCCAGCGGATTTGCCGTGGTGCACTCCGGTTGGAAGGGCACGATTGCACGTATTTCTGCCAAGGCGTGCCAGGCGCTTTGCGATGCTGCCGGCTGCGATGCGAGCGACGTTTCCGCCTATATCGGGCCCCATATCCTGGGTGACGAGTACGAGGTTTCCCAGGAGCTCATGGATCGCTTTGCCGCCGAGTTCTCTTGGATCGATGCGAGTACCTCTCGCATGCTCGATCTTTCCGCTGCCATTTGCGAGGCGCTGGTAGATGTCGGTGTCGACGCGGATAATATCGTGGATACCCAGCTTTCGACCGTGCGTCAGAACGACCGCTTTTATTCCTACCGTAACGAGGACGGCACCTGTGGGCGCCATGCCGCGATCGGCGTGATGCTATGAGAAAGATCGTATCGGTCCTGAGCGCCGCTGTGCTTACGCTTACGCTGTGCGCCTGTTCTTCGGGATCTTCTACCTCTTCCATTACTGTGGCCGGCTCCACGACCTGCCTTCCTATCGCCGAGATTGCGGCAGAGGGCTTTAAGGAGGAGACCGGCATCGACGTGCTCGTTTCCGGTTTGGGTTCTTCCGCTGGCATCGAAGCCGTCAGCGCTGGCACGGCCGATATCGCCAGCTCCTCCCGTGGACTCAATGCCGACGAACAGGATTTGGGCCTGACTCCCATCGTCATTGCCCACGACGGTATCGCGGTCATCGTGAACGACGATAACCCGGTCGATAACCTCTCGACCGAGCAGCTCCGCGATATTTACGCCGGCAAGATCACCAACTGGAAAGAAGTCGGTGGCGAGGACCTGAGGATTCAGGTCATCAACCGAGATGAGGCGTCCGGCACGCGTGAGGCCTTTCGCACCATCGTGATGGACGGCACCCCGTTCGATCGCCGCTCGGCCGTTCTTTCGGGCACGGGCCAGGTGCGCGACGTGGTATCTCGTTCGCGCGGTGCCATTGGCTACATTTCGCTGGGCTTCGTCGATAGCCTCAACGCCAAGACCTCGGTCAAGGCCGTCTCGGTCAATCATGTTGAGGCGTCCGAGAAGACGGTCGCGAGCGGCGGCTATCCCATCTCACGCGACCTTTACTTCTTTGTGAAGGGTGCGCCTTCGCAACAGGCGCAGGATTACATCGACTACGTGACGTCCGAAAAGATGGACAAGCAGATTCGCGAGGCGGGCTTTATCCCCGTCACCAACGACGAGAAGGGGAGTGAGTAGCATGGAAGCACAGGAAAACTCCCAGACTGAGCGGAATGTTCAGACGCCCAAGAAGCGCGAGCTGGCGCTCGTATCGCGCAGTACCTATATCAAGGAGAAGGCGCTGCAGTGGATCTTCTTTGCCTGCGCGTTCTTGGCGGTCGTTACCGTCATCCTGATTTTTGTCTTTACCACGTACTCGGCGCTGCCCGTCTTTACCGACATCGGTCTGGCGGACTTCTTTAGCTTTACGTGGGCGCCCTCTGAGGGTCACTACGGCATCGTGTCGCTGCTTGCCGGCTCGGGTCTGGTGACCGTCGGTGCGCTCGCCATGGGTGTGCCCCTAGGCGTGGGCACGGCCGTGTATCTGGTCGAGATCGCCAGCAAGCGCGTGCGCAAGCTCATCAGCCCTGCCGTTGACCTGTTGGCCGGCATCCCTTCTATCATCTATGGCTTCTTTGGCATGATCATCATCCGTCCATTTATCGCGCAGCTGACCGGTGGTCTTGGTTTTGGTGCGCTGACGGCGTGGTTCGTGCTTGCCATCATGATCGTCCCTACCATCACCACGCTCACCATCGATGCCCTCAATTCCATTCCCATGGGCATTCGCGAGGCATCGTATGCCATGGGCGCCACCAAGTGGCAGACTATCTATAAGGTCGTGTTACCTGCCGCCAAGCTGGGTATCGTGGATGCCATCGTGCTGGGTATGGGCCGTGCCATCGGCGAGACCATGGCCGTGCTCATGGTCGTGGGTAACGCCCCGGTTATTCCCGACAGCATTGCGAGCCCCATCTCGACGCTCACGAGCCAGATTGCGCTCGACATGAGCTATTCCTCGGGTCTGCATCGCTCGGCGCTGTTCGGCATGGGCGTGGTCCTGTTTATCATTTCCGCCACGCTGGTGGGCATCGTCCGCCTGGTTTCCAAGAAGAAGAGGGGGTAGGCTATGTCCGATTCCGTTGACACGACGGTCGATACGACCTCGTCGCGCGAGCGCATCAAGCGTGCCCTTTCCCACGGCAAGAAGGGCCGCATCAACAAGGACCTGTCCAACAAGATCATGCTTGGCGTGTTCCGTGCCGCGGCATACATCACCACGCTGGTGCTGGTCGCTATCATCGCCTACGTGGTCATCAACGGCCTGCCACACATCTCGCTCGACTTTATCTTCGGTTGGCCCCAGGGCGTCAACGCCGAGGGCGGTATTTGGCCCACGATCGTCTCGACCGTCTATGTGACGGCGCTCGCCATGCTTATCTGCACGCCGATCGCTGTGCTGGCAGCCGTCTATCTGGCCGAGTACGCCAAGCAGGGCAAGATCGTCGAGCTCATTCGCTACGCTGCTGACGCTTTGGCCTCGGTGCCCTCCATCGTTATGGGCCTGTTTGGCTACGCCTTGTTTGTCGAGGCTATGGGTCTGGGCCTTTCGATGGTCTCGGCCGCTCTGGCGCTTGCGCTCTTGATGCTTCCCATCGTCATGCGCACCACCGAAGAGGCCATTCGGGCCGTTCCGCGCTATATCCGTTGGGGCGCGTACGGCTTGGGCGCCACCAAGTGGCAGGTCGTCTCTAAGATCGTGCTTCCTTCTGCCTTTGGCCGTATTGCCACGGGCATCGTCCTCGCCATCGGCCGCGCCATCGGTGAGACCGCCGTGGTGCTCTACACCATGGGTCAGGCCATCAATCTACCTATCTCGCCGCTCGATTCCGGCCGCCCCATGACCGTTCACCTGTACCTGCTTGCCAACGACGGCATCAACATGAACGCAGCCTACGGCACCGCGCTCTTGCTGATGGTGATCATTCTGGCCTTCAACCTGTTTGCGCGCTTCCTGTCGCGCAAGCGTCGCTAGTTAAGGAGTCCCATGTCCGTTTATCAGTCCGCTCCCACGCTGGAGCAAGCGGCCATTACGGCCAAGGATTTCAACTTTTGGTACGGTGACTTTCATGCGCTGACGGGGCTCGACCTCAACATCGCCAAAAACGCCATTACCTCCTTCATTGGCCCTTCGGGCTGCGGTAAGTCGACGTTTTTGCGCTGCATCAACCGCATGAATGACCTGATCGAGGGTACGCGCGTCGAGGGCACCATGACGCTCGACGGCAACGATATCTATGCCGAGGGCGTCGACCCGGTCGACCTCCGTCGCCGCGTGGGCATGATTTTTCAGCAGCCCAACCCGTTTCCCAAATCCATCTACGAGAATGTCGCCTTTGGCCCTCGTCTGCAGGGCGTGACTAGCAAAAGCGACCTCGATGACATCGTGGAAGAATCGCTCAAGCGCGCCAACCTCTGGAAAGAGGTATCCAATCAGCTCAACAAGGATGGTTTGGCGCTCTCGGGCGGTCAGCAGCAGCGTCTGTGCATCGCGCGCGTGCTTGCGGTGCAACCCGATGTCCTCCTGATGGACGAGCCCTGCTCCGCCATCGACCCCACGTCCGTCTCTAAGGTCGAGGATTTGATGGCCGAGCTGGCGCCCGAGATGACGATCATCATCGTCACGCATTCAATGCAGCAGGCAGCTCGTATCAGCGACTACACCGCATTCTTCTTGCAGGAAGTTGCCGGTGAGCCTGCCACGCTCATCGAGTATGGTCAAACCGACGCGATCTTCACCAGCCCGGTGGACTCGCGGACGGAAGACTATATCACCGGCCGCTTTGGCTGATCGGTGCGACTAGTCCCAAGCCGATCGGACCTGGTCCGGTGCGTATTCACTGTGCGGGCGGCATGACCGCACCCAACTGATTGGAGTGAACCATGCGTAAACTGTTTTCCCGTCAGCTCATCGAGGCCCGCCACGAGATGCTGAGCATCTACGAGGCCGTCGATCTGGCCCTCCACGATGCCGTTAAGGCCTATGTGACCGACGACCGCAAGCTCGCCACCAAGACCAAGAAACGTACGCTTTCGATTGACGCGCGCTGCGCCAACCTGGAGGCCGTCTGCTACAACCTGATCGCCACGCAGTCACCGGTCGCCTCCGACTTCCGCCTGCTTCAGACGATCATCTACGTCGACTTTAACCTGCAGCGCATGACCGATAAGGTCCGTCAGATCTGCCGTGCCACGCGTCATATGATCAAGGCCGACATCTCGCTGCCCCAGGAGCTCGTCGGTACGGTTGAGGCCGAGGCCGAAGCTGTTTACCAGGTGCTGGGCTCTTCGCTTTCTGCGCTCGTCACCAATGACATGTCCATCATCTGCAACCTGGCCGTCGAGGACGAGCCAGTGCACGCCGCCTACGAGAAGTTCTTCCGCACCTTTAACCGTATGGATACGGGCGACTTTATGGACGACGACAGCAACTATGACGACCTGCGCCGCGCCATCATGGTTTCGCGCTACCTCGATCGCATCGCTTCCATTTCCATCGATGCCGCTTGCCGTCTGACCTTCCTGTTGACTGGTCAGCGTATGAACGCCGGCGATATCGCCCGTGTGGACGAGGATGAGCTCGAGAGCATGCGCGTGCCTTCGGGCGAGGGTGTTATCATGAGGCCCGCCGTCGACGCTCGCTACGTTGCCAAGGTGCCCGCTAACGAGGTCAGCGAGGGTCTTCGCTACCTGCTCGATCATCTTGAGGACGAGGACGATGGCGAGGACGACGAGGAGTAAGTGACCCCGTTCGTCGAAAGATTGTAAATACCTAAGTGAGCGCGGCCTTGCACATGCGGGGCCGCGCTCTTGCGTTAGCATGGGACTACTTGTTTGGCTGTCAGCGGAGGCGATTAGCAATGGATAACTATTTGGACTTGATGCGCGCTCGCCGCGAGCAGATTCTGGAACGTTTTTATGCGGCGCTCGATCGCGCGGGCCGCCCCCACGACGCCGCGCGCCTCATTGCCGTGTCCAAGACCGTTGGTGTCGATGAGACCGTTGCCGCCATCCAGACGGGGTATCGCCATTTTGCCGAGAACCGCCCGCAGGAGCTGGTTCGCAAGCTCACGGGTCTGGCGGAGCATCCGGAGCTGCCCGAGGTGCGCTTCGATATGATCGGCAACCTGCAGACCAATAAGATCAATGCGGTGCTGGGCTCAGCCGAGCTGATTCACTCGGTGGGTTCGCTGCATCTGGCGCAGGCGATCTCGAGCCGTGCTGTCCGCAAGATTGAGGCAGGCGAGCTCGCCGGCCCCCAGTGTGTGCTCATCGAGGTCAATGTGAGTGGTGAGGAGTCGAAGGGAGGCTTTTCGCCCGATGAGATTCGCGCCGCCGCGGGTGAGCTTGCGGAACTTGAGGGAATTTGCGTACAGGGGCTTATGACTATGGCGCCCCGGGGGAATAAGGATGTGGCACGCCGCACCTTTGCGGGGCTTCGTGAGCTGAGGGATGAGCTGGAGGCGGCGCATCCCGATTTGAACCTGCCTGAGCTTTCCTGCGGCATGAGCGAGGACTTTGAGCCTGCCCTTGAGGAGGGCTCTACGCTCGTTCGCCTGGGCAGGGTAGTATTTAGCCCGGAGTTTGCAGTAAAATAAGGCTCTGAAGTGCGCACTGATTATCGGGGCGCCTGCACTAAACCGCGAGAGGACACAACCATGGGCTTCCTTGACGAGATTAAAAATAAGATGCACCTGGGCGGCCAGCAGGGTTACGACCAGGGTTATGGCCAGGACGACGACTACGGCTACGATGACGGCTATGACGATGGTTATCAGGGCAACGGCTACAGCGGTGCTTCGGGCGAGGGCTTCTACACCCAAGACGAGCCGAGCAACGGCCTGCTTGGTCAGACGCGCCGTGGTGAAGCTGAGTCGGTTGCCGTGTATACGCGCTCCGGTCAGCTGGTCGGCGATGACTCCCGCCATGCCACGACGTATAACCCGCCTTCGCGCTCGCAGGACAGTGTTGCGAGCGGTTATCGTCCTGGTGCCTATGACACGCCGTCGAGCTACGCCGAGAACACCCGCGCCCGTGCCGCCGCTGCACCCGCGCCTGCACCGAGCGATGCCTCGGCCTATGCGAGCAATATCATCAACGCCACGCCGCAGCTGCCGGCCTATGTCCTGCGCCCCGAGAGCTATGACGACGTGGAGACCGTGGTGCGCCGCGTTCGCACCAAGCAGCCTGTCGCACTGATTTTTGTGGGCGTACGCACCGAAGTTGCCAAGCGCGTCTTGGACTTCTCTTACGGCTTTGCCTGCGGTCTGGGCGCCACGGTCAAGGAGGTAGGCGACCGCGTGTTCATGGTGCTGCCCGCCGGTTGCGAGGTCAAAGATTCCGATCTCAAGAAGCTTCGTGCCGACGGCTACCTTAAGTAAAGACAAGACGAGGAGATTCTCATCAACATCTACACCATTGTCCAGCTGGTCAACACGCTGTTCAACTTCTACTCCACGCTCATCGTGGTCTATTGCTTTATGACGTGGATTCCCATGAAGCAGGGCGGCCTGCTGCAGGATATCGCTGCAGTGCTCGATAGCGTCTGCGGCCCGTGGCTCAACCTCTTTCGTCGGTTTATCCCGCCGATGGGCGGCGTTGATTTTTCGCCGGTCGTTGCGATTATTGCGTTGCAGTTGGTGCAGAGGCTGATTCTGCAGCTTCTTATAGGTATACTCGTATAGAACTGACTTAGTAACTTACGTCGGGCGTGTAGCGCCGAGGCGATGAAAAAGGAGACTTGTTATGGCTATTACCCCTGCAGACATCCAGGCTCAGACTTTCTCTGAGGCCAAGCGTGGCTACGATCCTGCCGAGGTCGACGTCTTCTTGGAGACGCTGTCCTCCGAGGTTGACGCTATGCTTGCCAAGATCGTTGATCTTAAGGGTCGCCTGACCGCCACCGAGCAGCAGCTTGCCGACGCGCAGGCTCAGCTTGCCCAGGCCCAGGATACCGCCGCTCAGGCCGTTCCCGCTGCTCCTGTGGCCGCTCCCGCACCCGACTTCTCCGCTCAGGAGCGTCAGATCTCCGCTGCCCTGATCGCTGCCCAGCAGACCGCCGAGGCAATTGTCAACGACGCCAACGAGAACGCTGATCGCATCCGCAACGAGGCTGACGCCAAGGCCCGCGAGGTTATCCGCCAGGCTCTGACCGAGAAGCAGGCCGAGCTCGAGGAAATCGACCGTCTGAAGGCTTCCCGCGAGGAGTTCAAGGCCGAGTATCTCAAGCTCATCCAGCACTTTATGGACGACGCCCAGAACTCCTTCCCGGCCGACCTCATGGCCTCCACGCCGGTCGGTTCTGCCGCTTCTCCCGCGGTGACCGTTCCCGCCGCCGAGCCGCTGCCCGTCGCCGATCCGGTTGTCCCCGTGGCCGATCCCTTCGCCCCGATCGACAACTTTGCCGCCGACGACCTGGACTAGCACCAGAACTACAATCTAGTGTCCGTAAGAGGAGCTCGCATTAGTGGGCTCCTTTTTTGGATGCATGCGGGTTGGAAAACAAAACGCCGAGCTCTGGATGCGGTGGCGCAGAACTCGGCGAAGGGCGCGTGGTAGAAGGTAGATTTTAAGGCATGTCCCAAAAATCTACTTGAGGAGGAAGTCGGAGAGGGGAATGGTGCGAGCCTCTCGATGCTCGGGGTCGGCGATATGGTCGGCAGGATAGCCACAGACGAGCATATGATAGGGATAGACACCCTCGGGCAGGTCGAACTGCTCAAGGGCCACCTCGGGCTTAAAATGGCACACCCAGCACGTTCCCAAGCCTTGCTCCTCGGCCTCCATCATCATCTGATCGCAAACGATCGAGGTATCGATGGCACTCGAGTTCATCTGGTCATAAGGGCGCACCCAAGCATCATTGGTAACGCTGCAAACAAGGAAAATGAGCGGAGCGCCAAAGATGGACCCATCACGAGCAAACCGAGGCTGACAAGCAGCAGCCTTCTCCAACAGCTCGGGCGTATCCAGCACCATCACACGCGAAGGATGATTATTGCAAGCAGAAGGAGCAATACGCCCAGCCTCAACAATGGCATCCACCACAGCCTGCTCAACAGAACGATCCTCAAACTCGCGACAAGAATAACGACCCCGAGCCAGATCCAAATAAGACATACAAGCCCTCCAACAATTAAAAATCAACCAAACCCAAAGTAACCCAAACAGTACCCAAAGCAGCAATCAGCCAAACGCTCATCAAGGGCCAAAGTGTCCGAACGGATACCAAAGGTCCCTTCAGCCAAACCCCCATTGCGCTAAACCTATCAGCCAAAGTTCCCAATGGTGGTGCATAAGGGAGCGGGCCCGGCCACTAATAACCTTTTGACGACTCTGCTTGCAGCCGGAGTGAAAAAGGTTATTAGTGGCCGGGCCCGCGACCGGTGGGACATGTACCCCCAATTAACTGTTCTTCATGACAATCGAATCCACGACATCGGCCACATTCTCACAGCAGTCGGCGCAGTACTCCAGGAAGGCATATACGTCACGCCAAGCGATGACCTCGAGCGGGTCCTTGCCGTTGACGTGCAGGTTGCGCATGGCGTTGATGTAGAGCTCGTCGGCCTCGGACTCGATGGTGTTGATCTGAATGACCAGTTCGCGCAGCGTCTTGGACTTGCGGTAGTTGGGCAGCTCGACCATCAGGTCCTTCATGGCGCGGCAGGCGTCGGTCACCTTGTGGGCGATGACGATGGCGTCGGGATGGATGCTCTGGATGTTGGTGAAGTAGACGCGCTGCACGACGCCCTCAATACGGTCGAGCACGGTGTCGAGCGCGCAGCTCATCAGATCCAGATCCTCGCGCTCGAGCGGGGTGATAAAGGCGGTGAGCAGGGCGTCTTCGAGCTCGTGGTGCTTCTTGTCTGCCGCATGCTCAATCGCATGCATCTCCTCGAGCATGTCGTGGATCTGCGCGGGATCAAAGTTCTCAAAAATCTTGATGAGCAACTCTGCGGCCTGGACAGCAAGGTCGGCGCAGGCGACGTAGTTGTCAAAGTAGAACGAATCGGGTTTCTTTGCCATGGGTGGGTCCTTTCGAGGCGAAGACGGGTGGGCGAAGTGTTGCGGTCCAGATGGACGTTCGGTTTGACTAGAGGAACATCATGAACAGCTTGGCCATGACAAAGCTGATGAGTCCGCAGGCGGGGAAGGTGAAGAACCAGGTGAACATCATGTCCTTGACGACGCCGAAGTTGATGGCCGAGAGGCGCTTGACGGCACCGACGCCCATGATGGCGCAGGTCTTGATGTGTGTGGAGGACACGGGGATGCCGGTAAGGGTGGCAAGCAGCAGGTTCGCGGCGCCCGCGAGGTCGGCGGAGAAGCCCTGATACTTCTCGAGCTTAACCATGCTCTGGCCGACGGACTTGATGATGCGCTCACCGCCCACGCTGGTGCCGATACCCATGGTGGCCGAGCACAGCAGCATAATCCAGATGGGGATGCCGGCATCGCCGACGCTGGTCTGGCCGTTTGCGAAGGCCACGCCTAAAAAGAGCACGCCGATGAACTTCTGTCCATCCTGCGCGCCGTGCATAAAGCTCATGGCCGCAGCGCTCGCGATCTGAGCGTATTTAAAGAAGACATTGGCACGTCGCCTGTTGGCGGCGGCGAAAAGAATCGAGACGAGTTTGCACAGGACCCAGCCCATGACAAAGCCCAGGCCGATGGAGAGCGCCAGGCCGTAGATGACCTTCATCCACTCGTGGACGTTGACGCTGCTCGCGCCGCCGAGGGCGATAGCGGCACCGGTCAGGCCGGCGATAAGGCTGTGGCTTTGCGAGGTGGGGATGCCAAAACGCGACGCTGTGGCGCCGTAGACGACGATGGAGAACAACGCCGCGCACAGGCAGGCGAGCGCCATGGTGCTGTTTCCGCCAAAATCGACGATATGTGAGATGGTGTTGGCGACGCTCGCATTAAAGTGCGTCATGATGAGCACGCCGAGGAAGTTGAATGCGGCGCTCATGAGAATGGCGGCGCGGGCGGGCATGCAACGCGTAGTGACGCAGGTCGCGATGGCGTTGGGCGCGTCGGTCCATCCATTGACGAAGATGGCGCCCAACGCGAGGATCACGGTGACGGCAAGGACTGGGTTCGACACAATTTGGCCGAGGAAGGTTGAGAACGTTACGTCCATATATGGGCTTTCTCGAAGTTTGCAGACACGTTACAAAAACATGATAAATCGTATCACCTCCTACGGGTTTCTTTGCCGAGTTCTGATGGGAGAAGTAATTTTTTGGCACTAAAATTGAATATTAGCCCTGTTGACCGTGGGTGTTCTTTTTGCTATCACGCCATGCGGACACGCGCGTTCGCTCCGACACTCCAAAACCACAGTCTGTTCGCTTTACAACATGCAAACATGCGTTCGATAATAGGAGACATGGAATATCGACAGACAGATGGCAAAACTCGGCGCGTGCACAAGCAGTATGTGGACGTCGTGGCTCGCATCCTCGCGGGCGGACAGGTCGTGCCGGTCACCGTCTGCTGGGTCGACGGTCGTTGCTTTACGATTGACGAGATTGTCTCGACCGCTGGGTTTGGCCTGACGGTTCACGGCATCCGTACGGCAACCTATAAGGTGCGTTTTGGCGGGCACGCGACCGAGTTGTATCTGGAGGACCAGACGCGCGAACGACCAGATGGCTCGCAGGCCCACCTGATGCGTTGGTGGGTGTGGGCATTCGACCGTACGCTTGAGGGCGAGCGCCGTAGGTAAGGACGCACGGCGTTCGGGTACAATGACAGGAATCTTGTCAGCTACTGCGCCGTTATTTGTGGCGCTTTTTGAAAGGACGAACCTATGAACGATATCCAGGGCTATCAGAACGGCCCCGTCGAGAGCGGCGCAAGCCGCGCCAAGGAGATGTCGCCGCGCGCGTACAATCTCACCATGTCTGCCCTGATCTTCTTGGGCTTTTGCGCCATGGGCGCCGGCGCCTACTTTACGAGCACCATGTCGTTTGCGCGCATGATGATGAGCGGCGCCGCCTTGCCGCTGGTCTTTGGCTCGTTTATTTTGACCATCGTCGGCATGGTTATGATGTCGGCTGCTGCCAGCAAACAGTCCGTGGGCCTGTCCCTTGTGGGCTACGTAATCTTTGCGAGTACCTTTGGCCTGACCGCGTCGTTTGGCCTTGCCAACTACGACCTGCCCACCATCAACACTGCCTTTATCGCCACGGCCGCCATCACCTTTGTCTTTGGCGCCTTGGGCGTGACGTTCCCCAAGTTTTTCCAGCGCGTATATGGCATCGGTTTTGGCATTCTGCTCGCCACTATTCTGGTTGAGATCGTGCTGATGTTCATGGGCGTCTCGCAGACCATCACCGACCTGATCGTGATCGTGGTGTTCGCCGGCTTTATTGGCTACGACACCTATGTTGCCACGACAGTGCCGCCTACACTGCCCAACGCCGTGCTCATGGCGTCCAATCTGTTCGTGGACATTATCAACGTGTTCCTGCGCATCCTGAACATCCTTGGCCGTCGCGACTAGTGGCGAATTGCGGTGGTGCTCGCCGTGCGTGTAAATCGATGCGAAAGGCGGTCCTTCGGGGCCGTCTTTTTTGTATGCGGCGGGGTATCATGGATGGAAAAAGCCGATAGCGGCAGCGACAGGAAAGGTGGCCACGTATGGCAGACGTCGACAACAGGAACCGTAACCGCAGGTCTAATCGCGCGGGTCAGCCCAATCCCAAGCGCGAGGCCCGTGCCAAGGCCGCCGAGCGTCACGTGGCAACTGTGTCCGAAGCGTGCGCCAAGGATATCGAGCGTTCGCTTGCCGGTGTTCGCGAGTTTGACGGTATGCCTGCCGGCTTTGTCGCGGCGATGAAGGCCAAGGTTCAGAGTGCTGTGGCCGCCGAAGAACAGGTTGCCGAGGACGTCGAGGGCGCGGAGGCTGCCGAGACCGAGGCGGCGCCCGAGACCGAGGCAGCGCCTGAGCCCGTCGAGGAGTCTGCCGAGGAAATCGCTGAAGCTGAGTCCGCGCCTGCTGAGGAGCCCGCTCCGGTTCTGCCCGAGGTCACCGTGCTCGATGCCTCCGCCACGCAGGCCATCCTGGACAACGGTCGTGGCTATGCGCAGTTCTGCGACATGGCCGTGCTCGCCTTTGCCTCGTTCACCAACCCGGGCGGTGGCTATATTCAGGGTTATCTGGGCCAGGAGGCCACGCTGTGCGCCGATTCGTATCTGTACAACGTTCTCGATAAGCAGCGCAAATGGTACGGCGAGAACCGTCGCCGCAACATCAACTGCGAGCTTTACCGAAACCGTGCGCTGGTGGTGCCTGCGGTGCGCTTCGACCGCAACCACGTGCATGCATACGCCGACGTGATCGTGGCCGCCGCGCCCAACGTCAAGCGCGCCCGCCAGGAGTATCGCGTGAGCGACGATGCTCTGCTGGATGCCCTGCGCGACCGCATTCGCTTTGTGCTTGCCATCTGCGACGAGCTGGGTCGCGAGAAGCTCGTGCTGGGCGCTTGGGGCTGCGACAACAACGGCTTTGACGCAGAGACCGTGGCCGAGCTCTTCCGCAAGGAGCTCGCGTCGGGCGACTTTAAGGTCAAGCAGGTCTTCTTTGCCGTGCCTTCTACGCGCTGGGATGAGGATTTTGCCAAGTTCGAGCACGTGCTGGCAAACTTCCCCGAGCGCAACGAGGAGTCCTATGCCCAGGTTGCCGCTCGCGCTGCGGCAGCTCGCGCCGCCGAGCAGGCCCAGGCTGCTACCGAGGATGATGAGGACGAGGACGATTGGCGCAAGTACCTGTAATCGGTACGTGCTGACAGATAGGCCGAGCCGACGGGAGAGGCTGCTTCCGTCGGCTTTTTACTGAGCGAGGGGCTTACGATGAAAAACGTTCTATGCTTTGGCGACAGCAACACCTATGGTTACGATCCGGCGGGCATGCGCGACGGCACCGCGGTGCGCTATGCGCAGGATGTGCGCTGGTGCGGCGTGGCCCAACGTGACTTAGGCGAGGGCTGGCATGTAATTGAAGAAGGCCTCAACGGCCGCACGACGGTACGCGACGACATGTGCCATCTGGATACCAATCTTAACGGCATCCGCGCGCTGCCGATGCTGCTCGAGGCCCATAAGCCGCTGGATGCGATCGTTATTATGCTGGGAACTAACGATTGCAAGACGGTCTTTGGTGTGACGGCCTCCGATATTGCCCGTGGCACCATGGCACTGATTCGCGCGGTGCGTGCATTTCCCTGGACCAATGTCGCACCCTGCCCGCGTATTCTGCTGATGGCACCTATCAAGATCAAGCCGCAAATCGCCGATGTATATATGACCGATTTTGACGAGCGTTCCGTCGAGGCCTCGGAGCATTTTGCTGAATACTATGCGCACGTAGCCAAGCAGTTTGGCTGCGACTTTTTGAATGCAGCGGAGTTTGCCGAGCCGGGCGATATCGACTATCTGCATATGATGCCCGAAAGCCACGAGAGCTTGGGACATGCCGTGGCAGCCAAGCTCCAAGAGATGCTCGGTGAGTAGCACGGCCCCAAACCACCACAGAGTTCCCCTTGCGGGGGCTTGTTTCGTTTGTTTGTCTTGATCTGTAACAGTTCCAAGGCCGAAAACGGGCTAGATGTTACAGATTAAGATTATTTAGGTCGATATCGATTGTTTGTCTTGATCTGTAACATCTAGGGTCGATTTTGCCGAGTTACTGTTACAGATCGAGATGTTTGTGGGAGTCACCGCAAAGGTGCCTGTCCCCTTTGCGGCGGTTTTGGGCTGCGAATCTTAATATTGCCACATGTGGTTGACAGGGCCGGAGCCTTTGCCCATGTTCAGGCCGGCGGCCAGAGCGCCTGTCAGGTATGCCTTGTCCGCGTTGACGGCATCGGCAAGATCCATACCCTGGGCCAGCGCGCAGGCGATGGCGGACGAGAGCGTGCAGCCGGTGCCGTGTGTGTTGTCGGTCTCGATGCGCTTGTGGCGGAACCACGTGGTGAGTGGATCTCCCAGATGGTTGCCCTCGTCATCGAGTGGCGCGGGTTCGGCCAGTACATCGTTGGCCTCGTTGACAAGATGTCCACCCTTAACGAGGGATGCGCAACCAAAGCGGCGGGTGAGGAGCATGGCAGCATTTTGCTGCGTGCGCTCGGAGTCGACCTCGTAGTCGAGCAGGGCCATGGCCTCGGGAATATTGGGTGTGATAACCGTCGCTAGCGGGAACAGGCGGCGGGTGAGCGCCTCGGCGGCATCTTCGGCAATCAGCCGCGCGCCCGAGGTGGCTACCATGACGGGGTCGACGACCACGTTTGTCGCGTTCCAGGCGCTCAGGCGGTCGGCGATAACATCGATAATCTCGGCAGAGGAAACCATGCCAATCTTGACGGCGTTGGGGCGGATATCGTCAAAAACGGCATCGATCTGCGCCGCGACAATATCCGGGGAGATGTTCTGCACGGCGGTGACGCCCAGGGTGTTCTGTGCGGTGATGGCGGTGATGGCCGTCTCGGCATACAGGCGGTGCGCCGTGATGGTCTTGATGTCGGCCTGAATGCCGGCGCCACCGCTGGAATCGGATCCTGCGATGGATAGAACGGCAGGTACCTTACTGCGATCCATGTTCGCTCCCTTGTTCGGTCGGAATCAAATGGGTCTATAAGCCAGCATTATAAAGATGCCCGGGCCGACTCTATGTCGAACCCGGGCGGGCGATGCAATCTTTACGCAAATGCAAGCAAATGTTCACACGTCAACAATTGACAGGCACCGGCTCGCCGCCAGAAGCGGCCGCGGCGACAGGGCTAGTCCTCCATGCCAAGGTCGATCGTGGTGCCCTCGAAGATCTTGTTGACGGTTCGGACGGCGCACATCTTGCCACACATGGTGCAAGTGCCCTCGGTGGCGGCGGGGGACTCCTCATAGCGCTTCTTGCCCGTAACCGGGTCGAGCGCGCACTTCCACATGGCGTCCCAGTCGAGCTTGCGGCGTGCCTGGCCCATCCTGTCGTCCATGCCGCGGGCGTGGGGCACCTTCTTGGCGATATCGGCGGCGTGTGCGGCGATCTTGGTGGCCATGAGGCCGTCGAGCACATCCTGGGCGTTAGGCAGGCATAGGTGCTCGGCCGGTGTCACGTAGCACAGGAAGTCGGCACCGGAGCTGGCGGAGATGGCGCCGCCGATGGCGGCGGTGATGTGGTCGTAACCCACGCCGATATCGGTCACCAGCGGTCCGAGCACATAGAACGGAGCATTGTGGCACAGGCGCTTCTGCAGTTTCATGTTGGCGGCGATCTCGTCGAGCGCCATGTGACCCGGGCCCTCGACCATGACCTGGACGCCGGCGGCCCAAGCGCGCTTGCACAGCTTGCCCAGCTCGATCATCTCAGCGGTCTCGGTGGCGTCGTTGGAGTCGTAGAGACAGCCCGGGCGGCAGGAGTCGCCGAGCGAAATCGTCACGTCGTACTCGTGGCAAATCTCGAGCAACTCGTCGTAGAACTCATAGAACGGGTTCTCGTTACCGGTGACCTCCATCCAGCCAAACAGCAGTGAACCGCCGCGGCTCACGATGTTCATCAGGCGGCCGGTCTCCTTAAAAGTCTTGGTGACCGACTTGTTGATGCCGCAGTGGATGGTCATAAAGTCCACGCCGTCCTCGGCGTGCGCGCGCACGACCTCGAACAGGTCGTCCTTGGTGAGCTTGACCAGCGGCTTTTCCATGTAGCCGATGGCGTCGTACATGGGGACGGTGCCCACCATGAGCGGCGTCTCGTCGATGAGCTGCTGGCGGAACTGGCGCGTCTTGCCCGAGTTGGAGAGGTCCATGATGGCGTCGGCGCCGTAGTCCTCGGCGATCTTGACCTTCTTCCATTCCTCGGCGGCATCGGCCTTGTCGCCCGAGATGCCCAAGTTCACGTTGACCTTGGTGGACAGGCCTTCACCGACGCCAAAGGCGCGCATGCCTTTTTTGATGTGCACGATGTTGGCGGGAATGGCGATACGGCCGTCGGCCACGCGCTCGCGGATGTACTCGGGGTCGCGATGCTCGCGCTCGGCGACTTCCTTCATCTGCGGCGTGATCTGCCCGGCACGGGCGAAGTCGATTTGCGTGACGAGCTTGGGCTCGGTCTGTGTGCTCATTGGCACGGCTCCCTTCGTTGGCATTACCCATATCAGGTTTGCGGGTCAGGGCGGGCGCGCCCAGTCTCAGCCTGCCGTCTTGTCCTGCAAGCTCCCCGTTTATGTAATGGGCTCAAGTATAGCTCGAATGGGTACGATTGGCCTAACGAGCGTGCCTGTGGGGAGGCGTACATGGAAGACAAGCATCTATATCGAGAGACACAATGGGATGTATCGGCCGAGGAAAGCCGTGCGCACCATGGGTTGGTCGCGATTGGTTTTGCGGTGCTTGCCGTGCTGGTGATTGCCTTTTGTATCTGGACGTTTGGTGGTCGCGGCGGCGCTGCATGGGAGTTCGAGGCCGACGATGCCCTGCCGATCATGACAGTGAAGGTTACGGGCGGCAATACCGTTGCCGCGCCGGGCGACTATTGGTATCCGCGCGACGAGTTTGTGCAGCTGCAGCTGAGCGGCGGGTCTATTCCGGGCGAAGAAATCGAACGCGTGACGTTTGATGCGACGCTCAAAACGCTGACGGTGAAGCTCAAAGATCAAGGGGACGTGCCCACGACCATGGACATTGCGCTGACGGAATGGCGCTTGGAGCCCCCGGCGGGCGCTGCGGTATCCGAGGTGGAGCACGTTAAGATTACCTACCAAGATGGCTCGACGAGCGAGATTGCAAAGGCCGATGGCTTGGCGGAGTAACGAGGTGTTTGGAAACGGCGGGTCTATTGTGCCTGCGCGTTCATGAAAACCAGGGTGTTTTTGTCTGAAAGCTCGGGAAAGTGGCGATAGCCAACATCGAACGCGGTGAGCCCGCTTACATCCTCGAGCTTGTTTTCTGCCATCCAGCGCACCATGGAGCCGCGCGCCTTTTTGCTGGCGGTCGAGCGCTGGATGGGCTTGCCGTTGCGAATGCCTTCGCCAAAGAGGCATGTGACGGCCGTGGCGTCGCACGCGAGGCAGGGCAGAACGGCTTTGGCATACTCTATGCTGGCGAGGTTGACGATCGTGATGTTGGAGCCCGCCGGAGCGATGGCCCGTGCGAGCTTGTCGCCCCAAAACGCGTAGAGGTCTCGGGCATCGTCGACGGCAAGCTTCGCGCCCATCTCCAGCCGATACGGTTCAACGGCATGAAAGGGGCGTACGCATCCGTAAAGGCCCGAGAGGATCCACAGATGGTCTTGCAGCCATGCGAGCTGCGCGGAATCCATCACCTCGGGTGCCATGCTCTGGTATTGAATGCCGTGATAGGACATGACGGCAGGGGAGAGGTGGCGGGCGAGTGCGGGATTGTCGAGATCGCTCTTATTCAGGATGGGCCGGAACTCATGCAGGGTGTTGAGGCAAGGCCCCAGCAGTTTGTCACTCACGTTCCAGAGCGCCTGCAGGCCACCGCTGCCTTCATTCCGCTCGATATCTAGCAGTGCGCGGTGGAGGTGAGCCGTCTCGTGCGCAAAAGGTGGAATGCCCAGGACTTCAAAAGCATCTTGGGCCGCACGCATCTGCTTGGCGGGCGAAATGATGACCTGCAGCATGGACTCTCCTCTGCCAAAAAGGAAGTTGCGGTGGAATACGGTCTGTTTTGGCCGTTTATGGGCCAGTTTAGTCCGTATTTCACCGCAACTGATGAAGGGTTGGTTAGGCGCGCTCGATGAAGGCCTTGTAGCCGCGATAGGCCTCGTAGATGTCGGCCTTGTTGGCGACCTCCCACAGGGCGTGCATGGACAGGACGGCAACACCGGAGTCGATGACGTTCATGCCGTACTTGGCCATGATGTAGGCGATGGTGCCACCGCCGCCCGCGTTGACGCGGCCGAGCTCACAGGTCTGGAAGTCCACGCCCGCCTCGTCCATGATGTCGCGGATGAGGGCCACATACTCGGCGTCGGCGTCGTTAGAGCCGCCCTTGCCGCGGCTGCCCGTGTACTTGTTAAAGCACAGGCCGCGACCCATAAAGGCTGCGTTCTTGGTTTCGAACTTGCCGGCGTAGCCCGGGTCGAAGCCGGCGGACACGTCGGAGGAGAGCATGCGGCTGCGGGCGAGCGCGCGGCGCAGGGCCAGCGGGCTATCCTCGCCGGCGAGCGTCATGATCTCGGCGACGGTGTTCTCGAAGAAGCGGCTCGTCATGCCGGTGGCACCCACGGAACCGATCTCCTCCTTGTCTACGATGAGTGTGATGCTCGTGCGCTCCACGTTGGCGACGTTGATCTGGGCGAGCATGGACGGATAGGCGCAGACACGGTCGTCGTGGCCATAGCCCAGAATCATGGAGCGGTCGAGGCCCATGTCACGGGCGGGGCCGGCGGGCACGACCTCGATCTCGGCGGAGAGGAAGTCCTCCTCCTCGACGTCGTACTGCTCCTTGAGGATATCCAGGAACATCTGCTTGACGGGCTCCTTGGGAGCGTCCTTGTCGTCCTCGTCAAACTTGACGGGGCGGCCGCCCACGATCACGTCGAGGATCTCGGCGTCGACGGCGTCCTTGGCGGGCTTGGCCATCTGCTCGCTCGAGAGGTGGATCAGCAGGTCGGAGATGGTAAAGACCGGGTCGTCGGCCTTGTCACCGATGTTGATGTCGACGGTGGTGCCGTCCTTTTTGCAGATGACGCCCACGAGTGCGAGCGGGGAAGCGACCCAGTGGTAGCTCTTGACGCCGCCATAGTAGTGCGTGTCGAGATAAGCCATGTCGCCGGCCTCGAAGGCGGGGTTCTGCTTGAGGTCCAGGCGCGGCGAGTCCACGTGGGCGCCCAGGATGTTAAAGCCCTGCTCGAGCGGGGCGGTGCCCAGGTTGACGAGCATGAGGTCCTTGCCGTGGTTGGCGGCGTACACCTTGTCGCCGGCCTTGAGCGCGCGGCCCTCGGCGATCACGGTCTCCAGATTGACGTAGCCCGCCTCCTCGGCCATCTTGATACCGGCCTTGACGCACAGGCGCTCGGTCTTGTTCTCACTCAAAAACTGCTTATAGCCGCGGCAAAGCTCCTCGAGCTCCTCGATCTGCTGTGGCGTGTACTTTTTCCATGCGCTGGGACGCTCCATGACGCAGGCTCCTTTCGGATCGATCGTGCTGGTTGATGTACCGTGAGCCATCGTATCACGCGCGGGCCCGCGGCGGCAGGGAAGCCTGATGTGCGGTGGCCGCGGGGCGGGGAGCGTGTAAACTGGTGTGAGCAAACCGTGCCCAGCCCAAAGCGAGGTATTCAATATGTCTGAAAAGCGCCGTACCTTTGCCGTCATCGACGGCAACTCGCTCATGCATCGCGCCTTCCACGCCGTGCCGCCGACCATGAACGCGCCGGACGGTCGCCCCACCAACGCGATCTTTGGTTTTCTGAACATGTTCCTCAAGATGATCGATGCCTTTAATCCCGACGGCGTTGTCGTGGCGTTTGACAAGGGCAAGCCGCGCGTGCGTATGGAGATGCTGCCGCAGTACAAGGCGCAGCGCCCGCCCATGGACCCCGACCTGCACGCGCAGTTCCCCATGATCAAGGAGCTGCTCGCCGCGCTCAACGTGCCCATTTTGCAGTCCGAGGGCTGGGAAGGCGACGATATCCTGGGAACCATGGCGCGCCTGGGCGAGGAGGCCGGCTGCGACATGCTGCTGGTGACCGGCGACCGCGACATGTATCAGCTCGTGACCGAGCACGTCAACGTGGTCTCGACTCGCAAGGGCCTGTCCGACGTGGCGATCATGACGCCCGAGAGCGTGGACGACCTGTATCACGGCATCACGCCGGCGCTCGTGCCCGATTTTTATGGTCTGAAGGGCGACACGTCCGATAACATTCCCGGCGTACCGGGCATCGGCCCCAAAAAGGCGAGCGCGCTCATTGCGCAGTACGGTAGCCTGGACGAGGTCATCGCGCATGCTGACGAGGTCAAGGGCAAGATGGGAGAAAACCTGCGCGCACACATCGACGACGCGCTGCTGAGCCGTAAGGTGGCGACCATCCGCACCGATGCACCCGTTGAGCTCGATTTTGAGGCGACGTCCTTCCCGGCGTTTTCCGCCGATGAGGTTTCCGCGGCGCTGGGCACGCTTGGTATCACCGCCATGCAGAACCGTTTCTTGGCGCTGATCGGCGGCGAGGGCGGGGCAGCTGCCAGCACGTTTGAGATTCCCGCCGTTTTGCGCGCAGCCGCCGGCGATGCTGGCGCGCTTGGTGCCGTTGCGGCTGAGGTCTCCCGCGTGATTGATGCCGGCGAGTGGGTCGCCGCCGTGGTGGACGATGACAAGGAAGAGGGCGCGCTCTTTGGGCTGACGCGCACGCTGTGGTTGGCGACGTCCAAGGGCCTGTTTGCGCTCGAGGAGGGCGACAGCGGTGCGGCGGCTGAGGTTGAGGGCTTCAACTTCGCCCACGGCGTGATTGCCGGCGTGCTCGCGCGTCTGTTTATGGAAGGCCGTGTGGCGAGCCCGGATATGAAGGCGCTTTTGCATGAGCTTTCGCCCATCGATTCTTCTGAGCTCGAGCTCATGGATCCGCTGGCAGTCGATTCCACGCGCATCTTCGATACCGTTGTTGCCGCCTACCTGTTGGATTCCGACCGCTCCGAGTTTGACGAGGTGTATCTGGCCGATACGTATCTGCAGATGGCGCTGCCTGCGGCGCGCGGCGCAGAGGGTGCTGGCGAGGACGCTCCTGCGCCCGCCGCTCGCACGGCGGCCTTGACGCTGGCGCTGGTTGCACCGCTGCGTGACCGCATGGCCCGCGAGAACGCCGCCAACGTGTTCGATGGCATCGAGATGCCGCTCGTTCCGGTGCTTGCCAAGATGGAGCGCGCGGGCATGCTCGTGGATCCCGACCGCCTGCACAGTCTGTCCGAGGGTCTGGCGACCCAGATTGCCGAGGTCGAGCGGAGCATTCGCGATCTGGCCGGCGACGAGGCCTTTAACATCGGCAGCCCCATGCAGCTCTCGCACGTGCTGTTTGATGTTATGGGGCTTCCGACCAAGGGCCTCAAAAAGACCAAGCGCGGCTATTATTCGACCAACGCCAAGGTGCTGAGCGACCTTGCCCGCGACCATGAGATCGTGCGCCTGATTTTGGACTGGCGTGAGAAGTCCAAGATTAAGTCGACCTATCTGGACACGCTAGGTCCGCTGCGCCGTGGTGACGGGCGTGTGCACACCACGTACAACCAGACCATCACCGCGACGGGACGTCTGTCTTCGAGCGACCCCAACCTGCAAAACATTCCGACGCGCTCGGAGCTGGGACGTACCGTCAAGACGGCGTTCTCGGCAGGCGAGGGCAGCGTCTTTTTGGCGGTGGACTACTCACAGATCGAGCTGCGCCTGCTCGCGCATCTTTCGGGCGACGAGCATCTGGTGCGCGCCTTTAACGAGGGCGAGGACTTCCATGCCGAGACGGCCGCGCGCGTATTTGGCGTGCCGGTGTCCGAGGTGACGCCCGACCTGCGCAGCCGCGCCAAGGCCGTGAACTTCGGCATCGTGTATGGTCAGCAGGCTTACGGTCTGTCGCAGTCGCTGCATATCTCGATGGCCGAGGCGCGCGACATGATTGACCGCTACTACGAGGCATACCCGGGCGTACGCACGTTCCTCGACAACGTGGTGGCGCGTGCCAAGCAGACGAGTTACGCCGAGACCATGTACGGCCGTCGTCGCCATATTCCCGAGCTCAAGGCCAAAAATCCGCAGCTCCGCGGTTTTGGCGAGCGCACGGCCATGAACCACCCCATGCAGGGAACCGCGGCCGACATCATCAAGATCGCAATGGCCCGCGTAAGCAGCCGCCTGGAAGAAGAGGGCTTTGCCGCTCACATGATCCTGCAAGTGCACGACGAACTGGACTTTGAGTGCCCCGTCGACGAAGTCGAGCGCCTCACCGCCATGGTCCGCGACGTCATGGAGCACGTAGTAGGCCTCCGCGTACCCCTCATTGCCGAAGCCAGCACCGGCATAACCTGGGCCGACGCGAAATAGGAAAGCACTCGGTAAGGCAGGCTCGCCCAAGACGCAAGCCCCCACATACTTAAGATTTGGGACAAACACTACTGATTAATTTGTCCCACAGTAACCAAAACAGAGGGGAGCCCCTCCCAACAAGGAGCTCCCCTCTGCTCAAATCATTTCAGCTAAGTATCTAGACACTCAAGACGCCATCTTGGCGCCCGGCCGGGTCCGACGAGCCACGTTAACGAGCCGCCAAGATGGCGTCGATGAGCGTCAGTACGCCCCCGTCGTTGTTGCTCGGAATGCGCCATTTAGCATGCGCGTTCATGTGCTCCTCGGCATTGTCCACGATAAAGCTATGCCCGACGCGCTCCAGCATGGGGATGTCGTTGTAGGTGTCGCCCACGGCGGCAGCATCGGCAATATCGATGCCCAGGTGCTCGCACAGGTGCGCGACGCCGGCGCCCTTGTCGACGCCCAGGTTCATAAAGTCGATCCACTCGCGCCCGGCGTTGGTGACGTAGAGCTTGTCCGAGAACTCGGGGTTATAGGTCTCGCGGAAAGCGGGCTCGGCGTCGTAGGCGGGGAAGAAGATCGAAATCTTGTTGGACTCGATATCAAGGCCCTCAAAGCTATCGACGTAGTTGATCGTGTTGTAGTACACGCTGATCTCGTCGTGGTACTGATGGTCGCGGGCGAGCACATAGAACTCGTCGTAGCAGCACAAGACGGGAACGGCACGCGGGTCCTCCGAGGCACGGGCGAGCACCTGCTGATACAGCGCCACATCGATGTTGCTCTTATAGATATAGCTGCCGCGATAGATGACGCAGGCTCCGTTGTCGGGACAAAAAGCAAGGCGGTTCTTAATGCTCTCGAACATTTCCTCGAGTTTGGGGGCGGGGCGTCCGCTGGCGGGGCAGAATACAATGCCTGCGTCGGCGAGCTTGTCCAGGCGCTCATCAAGACCCTGCGGCAACACGCGCTTGTCGGTGAGTAGCGTCTTGTCCATGTCGACGGCGAGAATCTTAATGCTTCCGATATTGGTGTCCGATTCGTAAGTTTGCATAAAAGCGCGCCTTTCGTTTCGAAATTGTTTCAGACGTTATAACCATCAACCAGTAACTGAGCGTATTGTCGCAGGAACGGAGCGTATTTGCACCACGCTTCACAAAGTAATGAAAAAACTTTTCAGAAATTTGAATTTGTCGCTTGTGCTGCGGGCACTTTAGCGTAATATAGCGACCATCGAAAACGGAGACGGAAATACAACCGCTTACCGAAGAAAAGGTACCGTTTACGATATTAGAATTGCGCCCGGCGATAGGTGAAAGGAGAGGCAGATGCAGTTCGTAAAGATCATCACCACTGCAGATAATGCCATCCGACGCCAGCGCGCAATTTCCCGACGACGATAGCAATCGTCTCTGTTCGTATGGGGTGAAATGCCCCAACAGAGTCATTTTGAGGTCGTTGGGTTTTAGCACGATATAAACGCATGTTTCTAGGGCATGCTGTGCTGCTTTTTGCTATTTAACCTGATATTGCACGGTTTTTTGACCTCGAAATGACTTGCAGCTGACCGATGTTCTAACTAGCTACCAAGGGCGAAAGGAAACAGCCATGAGCAAGGAAAAAGTCGTTCTCGCATATTCCGGTGGTCTTGATACATCCGTATGTGTCAAGTGGCTCCAGGACGAGAAGAATCTCGATGTCGTTTGCGTCTGCGGCAACGTGGGCCAGGAGGAGACCGGCTTGGATGCCAAGAAGCAGAAGGCGCTTGACCTGGGCGTTCTCGATTGCCAGGTGCTCGACCTGCGCGACGAGTTCTCCGATGAGTTCCTGACTAAGGCCATCGCCGCAAACTCCATGTACGAGAACAAGTACCCGCTGCTCTCCGCGCTGTCTCGCCCGCTGCTCGCCAAGAAGCTTGTCGAGGTCGCTCACGAGTTTGGCGCGACCTACGTCGCCCACGGCTGCACCGGCAAGGGTAACGACCAGGTTCGTTTTGAGGCTGCCGTCAAGGCCCTCGACCCCGAGCTTAAGGTTATCGCCCCGGTTCGCGAGTGGGATCTGAAGTGCCGTCCCGATGAGGTTGCCTATGCTCACGCCCACAACGTGCCGGTTCCCGAGGGCGCCAACGACAACCCCTATTCCATCGACGACAACCTGTGGGGTCGCGCCATCGAGTGCGGTCACCTGGAGGATCCCTGGAACGAGCCGCTCGACGACGCCTGGGTTATGACCAAGAACCCCGAGGACACGCCGGACACCCCGACCTGCACCGAGATTGAGTTTGAGGCGGGCAAGCCCGTCGCCGTCGATGGCAAGAAGATGAAACTCTCCGAGATCGTCATCGCCCTCAACAAGATTTCGGGTGACAACGGCTTTGGCCGTCTCGACCTGGTCGAGGATCGTCTGGTGGGCCTCAAGAGTCGCGAGTGCTACGAGGTTCCTGGCGCCCTGACGCTCATCACCGCCCACAAGGCGCTCGAGGACATCTGCGTCGAGGGCGACCTGCTCAAGACCAAGATTAAGCTCGAGCAGGATTGGGCCACCGCCGTGTACAACGGCCAGTGGTACAGCCCGCTCAAAAACGCGCTCGATGCCTTTATGGCCGACACCCAGAAGTTCGTGACCGGCACCGTCCGTCTGAAGTTCTTTAAGGGCAACTGCCATGTCGTCGGCCGCAAGAGCCCGTTTAGCCTGTATGACTACGGTCTGGCTACCTACGACCGCGACACTACGTTTGACGAGAAGGCCAGCGCCGGCTTTATCGAGATCGATACGCTGTCGCTCAAGACGTGGGCTAAGGTCCAGGGCCCCAGCTCTGCTGCCGCCCAGGCCTAGCGCCTCCTTCCTTTGGTATCCGCGCGGCCCATCCGCGTGATACATAACGGGCGCATGGGGTCCCTACCTTTCGTTATGCTTGCTGACACTTCTTAACATCGGTGGCCCCTACGTTCCGCCCGCATATATGATGCCGCGTCTGCGGCTGAGTCCGAGCCCCGCCGGGGTTGTCCGGCGGGGCTCCTCCTATCAATTTGACGGCCCTGCGCCTATATATATGGGGAGTATCCATTATGTTCAATGCTATCGCGCATGCTTTACTTGCCCTCGCGCCCGAGTTCGATGCTGCAAAGGTCGAGGACGTTCCTATGAGCCTAAAGGCCTGGATCGATGGTTCGCAGGGCAACATTCGGAGGGAGACGTTGGGCGCCAAGTGCATGGCGCGTCACTTCTTTGCAAATTAGCTATATGGCCTCGCACATGGTGGGGAATATACAAAACTAGCGGTTGAGAAATCGCTTTAGCGACAGGGCGCATTGCTTTGGGCGCTTGTTTTGGGATTTGATGAAAGGGGACGGTTCCATGGCTCTTTGGGGCGGTCGTTTTGAGGCAGGCGTGGCCGAGGTCACGCAGGAGTTTGGCGCGTCGTTGCCGGTTGACAAACATCTCTATAAGCAGGATATCGCCGGATCTAAGGCACATGCCAAGATGCTGGCGGCCCAGGGCATTATCAGCGCCGAGGACGAGCAGGCGATTGCCGAGGGCCTGACCGGAATCGAACAGGATATCGATGCCGGCAACTTCACCTTTGATATCAACGACGAGGACATTCATATGTCCATCGAAAGCGAGCTGACGCGTCGTATCGGCGAGGCTGGCAAACGCTTGCATACTGGGCGTTCGCGCAACGACCAGGTGGCGACCGATACGCGCCTGGGCGTCAAGGCGCTGGCCAAGGAGCTCATGGAGGCCAATCTTGAGCTGCGCCATGTGCTGGTGGATGCGGCCAAGAAGTACGACAAGGTGATTCTTCCGGGCTACACGCATATGCAGCACGCTCAGCCCGTGCTGCTCTCGCATCATCTGCTGGCGTATTCCTGGATGTTCGCGCGCGACTTTACGCGCCTGAAGGCCGCCTTTGATGCCGCCGACAACTGCCCGCTGGGTGCTGCCGCGCTTGCCGGTACGAGCTATCCGCTCGATCGCCAGATGACGGCTGCCGAACTTGGCTTTGCGGGCGTGATTCCCAACTCGCTCGATGCGGTTTCCGACCGTGATTTCCTGCTCGATCTGCATTACGCCGGATCCGTCATGGCGATGCACCTGTCGCGTCTTTCCGAGGAGATCGTGCTGTGGTCGAGCTCCGAATTTGGCTTTATCACGCTTTCAGACTCCTACTCCACCGGCTCGTCCATCATGCCGCAGAAGAAGAATCCCGACTTTGCCGAGCTTATCCGCGGTAAGAGCGGTCGCGTGTACGGCAACCTGGTGCAGCTGCTGGTGACCATGAAGGGCCTGCCGCTCGCTTATAACAAGGACTTGCAGGAGGACAAGGAGGGCGCGCTCGATACCGCTCACACGCTCATGCAGTGCCTGTCCGTTATGGCCGGAATGATTTCGACCTGGACCGTCAACGAGGATGCCATGGCGCGCGAGTGTGGTGTGGGCCACTTGGCAGCCACTGATGTTGCCGATTACCTGGCAAAGCGCGGCCTGCCGTTCCGCGAGGCACATGCCGTGGTGGGTCATCTTGTCCTGATGTGTGAGAAGCGCGGCTGCAATCTTGAGGACCTGCCGTTTGAGGTGTTTCAGGAGGCAAGTCCGCTCTTTGAGCGCGACATTACCGAGGCACTCGACATCCCGTCGATTGTCGCCGCGCGCACGACCGAGGGTGGTACCGCCCCTGCTGCCGTTGCCGTGCAGTTGGGAAGCGCCGAGGCGCAGCTCGCGGCCGATGAGGGTGTGTTTGGCTCGTTATCCAAGGTCGTCGAGATGGGCCACGGAGCTAATTAGCTTATTGGATGCGTCTGTCTGGTGTGTTCATCATATTTTGCCTTTACGGGTGCCCGCTATGGTGGGCACCCGTTTTGTTATAGAGAAGGAAGGAGCTTGTCGAGAACTTCTGTAGGACATTTGCGCAGGTTGTGAAGGGGGTGCGTTCACGGGCGACAATCGACCGCCCGTTCTGTTCGTTGCAGTTGAAAGTGGGACGGATGGTACTCTAGTCGGGCTTCGAAACAGAAGTGACACATATGGAGCGCTTTAATAAATAATAACGCTTCAATAAACGGCTTTTTGTTTAACTGCAGCTAGAACTCTGTTACGATGCAGTCCGGGCGGGTGCCGGAATGGGACTTGGGCACGCGCGAACCTACTTGAAAGGCTACCTTATGGCTATCGAGAAGACCTTCATCATGATTAAGCCCGACGCCGTGCGCGATCGCAAGATCGGCGAGATCGTTGCTCGCATTGAGCGCAGCGGCCTTGTTATCGAGCGCATGGAGATGACCACGCTCGAGCGCGCTACCGTCGAGGAGCACTACGCCCATCTGGCCGACAAGCCCTTCTTTGGCGGTCTCTGCGACTTTATGACGAGCGGTCCGGTCGTCAAGATGGTCGTTTCCGGCCTCTCCGCTGTCTCCAAGATGCGCACCCTTATGGGCGCCACCAACCCGCTTGATGCTGCCCCCGGCACCATTCGCGGCGACTTTGCTGTCGATGTCAACGCCAACGTGATCCACGGCTCCGACTGCCTGGAGAACGCCGAGATCGAGATCAAGCGCTTTTTTGGCTAAACCAGCTTTGACTCCTTAAAGCTGTTAGCGTGTGGCTTGGGCGCCGCGGAACTTCATCCGCGGCGCCCTTTTTATTCCAGTAGACTTTTGGTAAACCCCCACAAATCTACTAAAGAGCCCCCGTCCGGATGTTTCTTCCGGGCGGGGGCTGGCGTTAGCGTCGTATGGCTTTGTGAATCTTTAGGCCTCGTCGACGATCTTAAGGCCGCGCGTGTGGTCGATCTCGTTGAGGAGGTTAACGCGACGCTCGTGACGGCCGCCCTCAAACTCGGCGTCGAGCCACTCGTCGACGATCATCTTGGCGAGCTCGGAGCCAACGACGCGGGCGCCAAAGGCGAGCACGTTGGTGTTGTTGTGCATGCGCGAGAGCTTGGCGCTGAAGGGCTCGGAGCACACGACGGCGCGTACGCCCTCGACCTTGTTGGCAGCCAGACTGATCCCGACGCCGGTGCCGCAGATCAGGATACCCAGGTCAACGTCGCCGTTGGCAACGGCCTTGCCCACTTTGTAACCGGCGATGGGGTAGTCGAAGCTCTCGGAGGTGTCGGTGCCAAAGTTCACGACCTCGCAGCCGCGCTCCTTCAGGTGCTCGGAAATGATGTTCTTGAGCTCGACGGCGGCGTGGTCGTTACCGATACCGATCTTCATGGATGGTTCCTCTCTGGTCTGTGCGGCGCAAATGCTAAAGGTGTTTACCGCGTTCGACTGCATGATAGCGCGACTTTTGCGTAAACGCTCGGGCGTTTTTTGGTCAAACGCTTTAGCAGGCAACAAGACCGGCCTCTCATGAATAATGCCGCCAATTTGTGCTTGAGCGCCGTCCGCCGGAACCGTGGTTGCGGTTTTTGATGCATTGTTATCAAATAAAGGAGCCAACTTTTTTGAAAGTCCAGCCCGTTATGCAAGCAGGAGATACCTATGCCTACCGATTCCATCCGTGATGCCGCGTTTTGCGATGTTTTGAACCGCGAGCTTGTCTGTGCACTCGGCTGCACCGAGCCCATTGCCGTTGCCTATGCAGCGGCGCTGGCGAGCCAGACGCTCGGTTGCGAACCCGATCATATGGATGTTGCCTGCTCGGGCAACATTATCAAGAACGTTAAGAGCGTGACCGTGCCCAACTCGGGCGGTATGCACGGTATTGAAGCCGCGGCCGTGCTGGGTGCCGTGGGCGGCGACGCTAAGAGCGCGCTCGAGGTGCTCGAGAGCGTTAACGATGAAGACCGCGCTCGCGTGGCCGAGCTCCTCGCCGACGCCGGCTACTGCGATGTGTCGCTTGTCGAGGGTGTGCCCAACCTCTACATCAAGGTGACTGCGACGGCCGGGGGCCATACCGCGGTCGTCGAGATTACCGATCACCACACTAATGTCACGTGCCATACGCTCGATGGTATTCCGGTATGCGGCAAGTCGGCGGGGGAGTGCGCCGCCTGCGCCGAGCGCGTGGTGGCCGAGCGTGCGGCAGATAACGCCGATACGCCCATGTCCATTGATTCCATCATCGACTTTATCGAGGACGGTGACATTGAGGGCGCCCGCGCTGCCGTTGAGCGTCAGATTGAGCTGAATGGCGCAATCAGTGCCGAGGGCCTTGCGCACGCTTGGGGCGCCGAGGTGGGTCGTACGCTGCTGGGTGCTCGTGCCGATGACGTCGCCTGCCGTGCCCGTGCCCGTGCGGCCGCCGGGTCCGACGCCCGCATGAACGGTTGCGCGCTGCCGGTCGCCATTGTGTGCGGCTCGGGCAATCAGGGCATTACCTGCGCACTGCCCGTCATGGAGTATGCCGAGTACCTGCGCTGCGACCACGAGCGCCTGGTGCGCGCCGTGATGCTGTCCGATCTTATCGCCGTGCATATCAAGAGCTATATTGGTGCGCTCTCGGCGTTTTGCGGTGCTATTTGCGCTGCGTGCGGTGCCGGTGCTGCGATTACCTGGCTGTGCGGTGGCACGCGCGAGCAGATTGGCGCGACGGTTTCGAACACGCTCGGTAACGTTGGCGGCATCGTGTGCGATGGCGCCAAGGCGAGCTGTGCCGCCAAGATCTCGGCTGCCGTCGATGCAGCGATCCTGGGCCATGATTTGGCCATGCAGGGTCGCGGCTTCCGCGCCGGCGAGGGCCTGATCCAAGATACCGTTGAGCAGACAATCGCCAGTATGGGCTACGTAGGCCGCGTGGGCATGAAGGACACCGACGTCGAGATCCTCAACATCATGATCGGCAAGACTCGAGTCTGTTAGGACAACTCTTCCGCTACTTGGTGTTCGTAGAAGGCTTCTACTACGGCGTTAAAGTCGCGGGCGAAGCCTTCCATGGTTCCGCGCCAGGTGACTCGGTTGGGCTTGCCCTGGCCTACATAGGCAGTCTGAATGCCGCAGGCGGGGCTAGGGAAGTCGCGTTTGGGATCGTTGCCCACCATAAGGACCTCGTGCGGTTCGAGCCCCATCACCTGAAGCTGCTCTAGATAGTAGGTGGCATCAGGCTTGCAGCGGGTGGCGTTTCCCATGTGCGTGACGAGCTCAAAGGGGGCGTCGGCCAGGTCGCCCCAACCCATGCGGCACTCGATGGCCCCCTGCGGAAAGCTGGGGTTGGTAAAGAGCGCGCAGCGCAGCCCTGCGTCCTGTACGGCCTGGAGCGCGGCGTGTGCGCCCGGCATGGCATGGGCGTTGATGAGTTCGTCATTCTTGTACGGCAGGACTTCGCGATCGTAGTAGGTAAACGCCTCGTAGATGAGTGGGTCCGAGAGGCAAATGCCGCACCGGCGCTCAACCTCTTCCTGGTAAAACTCAAGATTGGTGCGATTGTCCGTACTGTTGCGACGATTGGCGTTGAGGTCGACCAGGATGGTGCCGAGGCGTGCCATCGTGCCCCCGCGGCTGCGACGTCCGATATCCGCGAGCATCGATGAGACATCCTTAAAATAGCGAAGGATGAACGCGTTGAGGTTGATGCTAAGAAGCGTCTCGTCCATATCGAAAACGACTGCTTTGAGCACGCGGGCACCTTTCTCGAAAAATCGTTCCAGAATCGTATGTCTGGGATACTTTACCCCAAAGCAGTATGCTTCACTGCTTATCGTCAACTTGTGGAGACAGTCGTTCACAAGATTGCGAAAAAGTCTCCATACGAGTAAAAAATCGCAGTTCACGCTTGAAATCGAAATGATTTCCCCGTAACCTATACGAACGTGATTGCATAAGCGTCACATTAGTATCTGTCGGCTCCCGAGTGTTCCTAAACGTTGTGTGCTTGTCGCACCCTTCTGTAGGTCCTAGCAATCGGGGCCCCGTAGTTCGAAAGGGGTCCACCTTTGAGTGAGATTCAGAACTCGTCCATTTTCTCTCTTGACGATGTCAACGAGGAGGAGATGAACAACCTCATCGACGGTACGATTACCGACTTTGATGAGGGCGATCTCGTTAACGGCACTGTCGTTAAGATCGAGCATGACGAGGTGCTCGTTGACATCGGATTCAAGTCCGAGGGCGTTATCCCGGTCCGCGAGCTGTCCATCCGCAAGGACGCTAACCCTGCAGACATCGTTGCACTCGGTGATCCCATCGAGGCACTGGTTCTCCAGAAGGAGGATAAGGACGGTCGTCTGGTCCTGTCCAAGAAGCGTGCCGAGTACGAGCGTGCTTGGAACCGCATCGAGGAGAAGTTCAACTCTGGCGAGAACGTCGAGGGCGAGGTTATCGAGGTTGTCAAGGGCGGCCTGATCCTCGACATCGGCCTGCGTGGCTTCCTGCCCGCTTCCCTCGTCGACCTCCGTCGCGTCAAGGACCTCACGTCCTACATGGGTACCCGCATCGAGGCCCGCGTCATCGAGATGGACCGCAACCGCAACAACGTCGTCCTCTCCCGTCGCGTCGTGCTCGAGGAGTCCCGTAAGGCCGAGCGCTCCGAGATCCTGTCCAAGCTCAAGTCTGGCATGCGTCTCCAGGGCACTGTTTCCTCCATCGTCGACTTCGGCGCCTTCGTCGACCTCGGCGGCATCGACGGCCTCATCCACATCTCCGAGCTCTCCTGGAACCACGTCAACCATCCTTCCGAGGTTGTCAAGGTCGGCCAGGAGGTCGAGGTCGAGGTTCTCGACGTCGACCTCAACCGCGAGCGTATCTCCCTGGGTCTCAAGCAGACCACCGAGGATCCGTGGCGCGCACTGGTCAAGAAGTATCCCGTCGGTGCTATCGTCGAGGGCACTGTGACCAAGCTTGTCCCGTTCGGCGCTTTCGTCGACCTGGGCGAGGGCATCGAGGGCCTGGTGCACATCTCCGAGATGGCCAACAAGCACGTCGATCAGCCTTCTCAGGTCACCCACGTGGGCGACAAGGTTCAGGTCAAGGTCATGGAGATCGACCTCGACCGTCGTCGTATCTCCCTGTCCATGAAGTCCGCTGCTGAGACTCTGGGCGTCGAGATCGAGGTTACTCCGCTGCCTTCCGAGAAGAAGGACGAGGAGACCGACGCCGAGTAAATCGGTTTGACGATCACTTGTTTTAAGGGATCCGTCCGTAATGGATGGGTCCCTTTTTGTATCTGCTGCTGATGCGCGCGATGCTGCTCGTGCGCAATGATGTCCGGGCTGTCCACAGGCTATTGGGTTGTCGGTGCATGAAAAATGCCGACATCCCGCCTCGGGGAGGAGGCGGGAACGCACCGAGTAGACGGAGGGGTGCGGAGCGCGGTCGCGTCTCGACTGACGACGTTGCCCATCGACGTGATTATTGTAGCGCATGGGTGGTTCTTGGTTTATCGTGCGAGCGCTTGTGTTGTGCCGTTGCCTGCGGCAACGGTGTGCTACACTCTTGCACTGCTGAGTGGGCCAGACGGTCGCGCGATGTGCTGCTTGCAGCACGCGTGAGGAAAGTCCGGGCTCCAGAGGGCGGGATGCCGGCTAACGGCCGGGCGGAGTGATCCGACGGAAAGCGCCGCAGAAAAGAAGACTCCCACCTGCGTCGCAAGGCGTAAAGGGAAAAGCTGAAACGGTGGTGTAAGAGACCACCAGCGTCGTGGCAACACGGCGGCTTGGCAAGCCCCATCCGGAGCAAGCGCGAATAGGAACGCTATGGGCCGGCCCGGTCCGCGTTCGGGTAGCGTGCGTGGAGCTGCACGGTAACGTGCAGACAAGATAAATGACCGTTCACGACAGAACCCGGCTTACAGGCCCACTCAGCTTTCTTGTTGACGCTGCGACGGCGTCAGCTGGCCGATTTGTCGCTCATTCGTCGGTCGCCGCCATAAGGCGTGCTCCCTCCTCTTTCGGGCCAAATCGACTCAGCTGACGCCGTCTCGCTGTTTTTGCCTTATCATCGGTGGCTCCGTTCTTTTTGGTGAGGTAGCCGAAGTACTCTTTGCCGTATTATTGAGGCTGTTTGTTGCTTTGCTTGTTGTTGAGGGGCTTTGTTGGACAGCTATTTTACTCTGCAATCGAATAATGAGGCTTCGGGCGAGTTTGTGGACCGCAAGAGCCGGTTTATTGCCCAGCTGGTCCATATTGAGTCCGAGGATGAGGCGAATGCCTTTATCGAGATGGTTCGCAAGCGTCATTATGACGCTCGACACAATGTTCCCGCGTGGATTTTGGTCGATGGACGCGAGCGCCAGAGCGATGATGGTGAACCGAGCCGCACGAGTGGTATGCCGACGCTCGAGGTGCTGCGCGGTGCGGGGCTCAAAAATGTTTGCTGCGTAGTAACGCGCTATTTTGGTGGCACGCTGTTGGGGCCTGGTGGTTTGGTGCGTGCCTATACCGCGGCGACGCAGGCGGCGTTGGCCGCGGCTCAGGAGGCCGGGCAGATCGTCGAGATGACGAGCGTCGTGCCGGTTGATGTGCATGTGGCCTATCCACAGTATGAGCAGGTGCTTCGCTTGGCGCAGGATTCGGGCGCCAAGGTTTCGGATACCGATTACGCGGATGCTGTGACACTTCACTTGGTGTTTAAAGCGGGGGAGCAAGAGCCGTTTTGCGCTAAGATGTGCGAGCTTATGGCGGGGCGCGAGGAGATTGAGGTCAGCGCTCCCGTGTTTGCTGAGTTCTAACGACGACGGCCGGCGTGCATTTGGATGAATCCCAAGCGCGCCGGCTGTCGTTTTATGTTGCTGCCGTTTACTCGGCGAGCTGCTTTAGCACATCGCAGGCGATCTCGACGGCATCGTCGATGCAGCCGGGGCAGCTGCGGAGCGGACCCTTGTCCGATCCGATGCCCTTGAGCGTGCCGCAGACGGTCGTCGTGTTCTTCTCGCCAAAACGCTTGGCGATTTCGCGCGACAGCTTGTAGGTCTGACCCTTGGTCTTGGGGTTCTCCATGCCTTCACTCATTACAAAGCCCATGATGGCCACGGCACCCGAGATGGCGCCGCAGGTTTCGGTCATGCCGCCCATGCCGGCGCCAAAGCCCTCGGTGAGGGTAAAGGCGACCTGGGGGTCGAGCCCGACGGCGGGCGCGAGCGTGCAGGCGACGGCCTGCGCGCAGTTAAAGCCGCGGGCGTGGTACTCGGCAGCCTGAGCCTGACAGGCGGTGATGCCGAGCTGGGCTGTATCGATTTGCTTCATCGGTGTCTCCTTGATTACGGTGTACCCGCCTATGGTACCCTTGCCGGTGTATGTAATCATTGAGAGCTTCAGGTATGCCTCATTTATATCCATCGAACAAATGCCTAAGGCTGAGACGAATGCCCCTGATTCATTTGTCCCATAACCTATCGGCGGGATGGGTTGAGAGGGGTGCGGGGTAGCGGTATCGTGAACCGAATAAAACAAAACCCAAGTAAGGGAGTTGGATATGAGCGAGCAGACCATCGGTACTACATGTGTTCAGGGCGGCTATCACCCGGGAGATGCGGAGCCGCGCCAGGTGCCCATCTACCAGTCCACCACGTGGAAATACGACACGTCCGAGCACATGGGCAAGCTGTTTGACCTGGAGGAGTCGGGCTACTTCTACAGCCGTCTGCAGAATCCCACGTGCGATCTGGTTGCCGCCAAGATCTGCGAGATGGAGGGCGGCACCGCTGCGATGCTCACGAGCTCGGGCATGGCCGCGAACTTCCTCGCGATCTTTAACGTGGCCGGTGCCGGTGATCACGTGGTCGCGAGCTCTGCTATCTACGGCGGTACCTACAACCTGCTTGCCCATACCATGGGCCGCATGGGCGTGACTTGCACGTTCGTCGCCCCCGACTGCACCGATGAGGAGCTCGAGGCAGCCTTTGAGCCCAATACCAAGCTTGTCTTTGGCGAGACGATTGCCAACCCCGCCCTTGCCGTGCTCGATATTGAGCGCTTTGCCAAGGCCGCGCATGACCACGGCGTGCCGCTGATGGTCGACAACACCTTCCCGACGCCCGTGATGTGCCGTCCCTTTGAGTGGGGCGCCGACATCGTTACGCACTCCACCACCAAGTACATGGATGGACATGCTGCCTACCTGGGCGGCGTGATTGTCGACCACGGCCAGTTTGACTGGATGGCCCATGCGGACAAGTTCCCGGGTCTCACCACGCCTGACGAGAGCTACCACGGCGTGACCTATGCCGAGAAGTTCGGCCGTGAGGGCGCCTTTATTACCAAGGCCACCGCGCAGCTCATGCGCGACCTCGGCCCCATGCAGAACCCGCAGGCGGCATTCTTCTTGAACAGCTCGCTCGAGAGCCTGCATGTGCGCATGCCGCGTCATTGCGAGAACGGCTTTGCCGTTGCCAAGTTCCTGCAGAGCCATCCCAAGGTGCGCTTCGTGAGCTATCCGGGCCTGGAGGGCGATAAGTACTATGACCTGGCTCAGAAGTACATGCCCAACGGTACTTGCGGCGTTGTGAGCTTTGGCTTTAACGGTGGTCGCGCGGCGGCCGAGACCTTTATGAAGAGCCTCAAGCTCGCCCAGATCGCCACGCATGTGGCCGACGCCCGCACTTGCTGCCTGCATCCCGCTAACGCTACGCATCGCCAGATGAACGATGAGGAGCTCATCGCCTGCGGCATCTCCGCCGACATGGTGCGCCTGTCGTGCGGCCTCGAGGACACGGCCGATCTGATTGCCGACCTTGAGCAGGCGCTCGAGCAGTGCTAGGCTAGCGTTCGCATAAGTCGCCGATGCCAGCAGAAAGCTTCGGTGACCTTTCGTTCCGATTCCGTAGGCGGGACCCCAATCGCGACTGTTCGCAGGCGATTGGGGCCCCGTTTTTGCGTTGCACCACTCGAAAGGATGGATATGGAAAAAACTGCAGAGCAGCTGCGCCGCGAGCGCATTGCCCTAGAGGGCGACACCCATGGCAAGAACAAATGGGCGATTCTGTTTACCGTGCTCATCATGACGTTTATGGTGTGTCTGGATTCGACCGTCGTGACCGTGGCGCTGCCCGTGATGCAAAAGGAGCTGGGCGTGGGCCTCGATCGCATTCAGCTGGTGAGCTCGGTGTATCTGCTTGCGACATGCGTGGCTATGTTGCCGTTTGGCCGTCTGGGCGACGTGCGCGGCAAGGTGGGCGTATTCCAGCTGGGCGTCATCGTCTTTACGGTCGGTTCGCTGCTGTGCGGCCTTTCGGCCTCGCTCGAGGTTCTTATCCTGGCACGCATTGTTCAGGGCGTCGGTTGCGCGGCGGCCATGGCTAACAACATGGGTATCATCACCGAGTCGTTTCCGGCGCGCGAGCGCGGTCGTGCCATGGGTATTCTCGCGACCTTCGTGGCCCTCGGCATGATGTGCGGCCCCGTGCTCGGCGGCATGCTGGTGGCAAGCTTTCCCTGGGAGAGCATCTTCCTCATCAACCTGCCCATTGGCGTCATCTCGTTTATCGTGGGACTCTATACACTACCGCATGTTAAGCCGGAGGCCGGCGAGCGCCCCATGTCCCTGATCGAGGCCGCTCGTCGCTGCTTTGCAAATTCGGCCTTCACCATCAACCTTGCTTGCATGCTCATCGTGTTCGTTGGTATTGGCGCATCCGAGTTTATTCTGCCGTTCTATTTTCAGGACGCCCACGGCTTTGGTTCCGACATCTCTGGGCTACTCTTTTTGGCGCTGCCGATGGTGAATGCCTTTATCGGCCCGCTTTCGGGCACGGTTTCGGACCGTGTTGGCTGCGAGGGCCCCACGGCAGTCGGCCTGGGTGTGTACGTGTGCGGTCTCTTTGCGGTGAGCACGCTCAACGAGCATTCCTCCATCCTTGCGATCGTGTGCTGCGTCGCATTTATGTCGCTCGGTACGTCGATTTTCCAAAGCCCTAACAACTCCCTGTATATGGGTTCGGCCCCGCGCGAGGCGCTCGGTTTTGCGGGCAGCTTGGGCAGTTTGGCGCGCTACGCTGGCATGGCATTCGGCATTACGGTGGCGTCGCATATCCTGTATGGGCAGATGAGCGTGGCGATGGGCGAGGCCGTGACCAGTTTCGTTGCAGGCCGTCCGGATGTATTCCTATTCGGTTTTCGCTCGGTGTTCTACGTGCTTATGGCTGTGGCCGCTGTGGGTTTTGCGCTCGCCATGGTGCGTTTGGTGAGGATGCGCGCCCGCCATTAGCGTGTTGGGAGGCTGCCTGCCACGTATTCGCGCCGTCCCAAAAAGACTGGTTTGTGGTGCGATGCGGCTTGTGGGACAGGCGGGGGTCGGTCCGTGGTAGACTATCGAACAACGTTTATTAATCGCGCGGTATCGTTGCCGCGAGAAGGGGTTGCGCCATGCAGGAGCTTGAGGATCGTATTCGCCATGACGGCATCGTAAAGGCCGGTAACGTCCTTAAGGTTGATGCCTTCCTCAACCACCAGTGCGACGTTGAGCTGTTCGACCACATGGGCGCCGAGTGGGCCCGTCTGTTCAAGAATGTCGAGATCAACAAGATCCTGACGATTGAGGCTTCGGGCATTGGTATGGCTTGCATTGCAGCCCAGCACTTTGGCGGCGTGCCGGTGGTCTTTGCCAAGAAGGCCCAGTCCATCAACCTCGACGGCGAGCAGTATGCCACGACCATCTACTCCTTTACCAAGCAGAAGGAGTACCCGGTCATCGTTGGCAAGCGTTTCCTGTCCGAGGGCGACAAGGTCCTGATCATCGACGACTTCTTGGCCAACGGCTGCGCGCTCGAGGGTCTTATCAAGATCTGCGAGGCTGCGGGTGCCGAGGTGTCCGGTATTGGCATTGCGGTGGAGAAGGGCTTCCAGGGCGGCGGTGATAAGCTCCGCGAGCGCGGCTTCCGCGTTGAGAGCCTGGCCCGTATCGCCGATATGGACTGCGAGACCGGCGAGATCACCTTCGCCTAAGCGCGCAACACAAGCGATTGGTATGCGATGTGACAAAGGGACCGTCCCTTTGTCACATTTTTTGTATGAGGGGAGGTGTTGATATGGATGAGAACAAGATGGGATGGCGCGAATATGCGCGCTATGCCGAGATGTCGGTCGAGGAGTTGGCGCGCGATTGCGAGGTGCAGGTGTTTCGCGCGACGGGTCCGGGCGGGCAGGGCGTGAACACGACGGACTCGGCGGTGCGTATGAAGCATGGGCCCACGGGGATTGTCGTGACGGCGCGCGAGAGCCGTAGTCAGTTTCAGAATCGCGCGAGCTGTCTGCGTAAGCTGCGCGCTGAGCTGGAGCGTCGCGGGCGTCCACCGCGCCGACGCGTAAAGACTAAGGTGCCTCTGCGCTCTCGCCAGCGCAGGCTCAATGACAAGCACTTCAACGCGATTAAAAAGGCCAACCGTCGCAAGCCGGGCGGGGAGGAATGATCTTCTCAATAAGTTGCGGTGAAATAGGGACTGTTTCGCGGCTTTAGCTGCATAAACAGTCCCTATTTCACTGCAACTTAGGTGGGGTTAGCGGGTTGGGTGCCAGACTTGGAGGGCGCCGGGTAGGATGTCGACCTCGATGCGCGAGGCGACAACGGGCTCGCCGTCGGCCTGGATGGGGTAGTCGGGCTCCTCAAAAGTTAGCTCGGCATGGCGGCAGCGGCGCATGCGAATCGGCGGCAGTTTGGTATGGTGGCCGTCTTTGGCCGAAAGGAACATTGGCAGGGCAACCGCGCGTGGGACGGGGCCGCAGGCGTAGCAGACGTCGAGTATGCCGTCGCAGGGATCGGCATCGGGACAGATGCGATAGCCCGAGCCATAGGTGGGGCCCAGCTGAATTGCCATGATGATCGCCCTCACGCGCTCGGCGGGCGCGCCGTCAAAGCTGACTGTCATGGGGTAGTTGCGATAGCGCAGACCAAACTGCTCAAGTCCCGAGAGGGTGTAGAGCGGCGCGCCCGTCAAGCCGGTCTTTTTGCGCAGCTCGGTGGTGCCAAGGCCGATGGCAGCGTCGATGCCGACCGAGAGCGTCTGGTCGTAGTACTCAACGGTAGCCTCGCCGCTGCCGCTCGCAGGGCTCCACGAGCGAATGCGTCCGATATCCTGACGCTGCAGCTCGCAGGTGAGCAGCGCGCCAAAATCCTTGCCGGAGAAATCGTCGATGCCGAGCGTCTGGGCAAAATCGTTTCCGGAGCCCACGGGCAGGACGGCAAGAGCGGGGCGGGCGTCCTCCTTTTGCGTCATAAGCCCGTTGACGACCTCGTGAATCACGCCGTCGCCGCCAAGGGCGATAACGGTGCGATAGCCCTGAGCCTGCGCTGCCAGCTCCTTGGCGTGTCCCGTACGCTCGGTCAACACCAGGTCAAACTGGGATGCGCGTGCAGTCATGTCCAAAAAGCGTTGCAGGCGCTCGGCAACTTCGCGTGCCGCGCCCGACTGGGCGGCTGGGTTGGCGATGATGAGCGTGCGACCAAAATCAGTTGCGTGCATGGGGCGACTCCCGGCGTGTGGCATGACAGTGCGGTCGCGCTCAGGTCGAATTGCCCCCGATTGTGGCTGCACGGCGATTATTACATCTACTCTATCAGGTCGTTGTGGCGCTCGATAGCATCCGCTACCGTACCGCCCTCATCCACAATAAGCGAACGGCGCTTGGGTGAGATGATGCGCTGGGCGGGGTACACGCCGCGGTGTCCGCCGGTTAGGTAGCTGATAAAGGCCACGATGACAAAGAACCCGGCGGCCGTGCCGTGGAACAGGTCGATGGCCATCATGCAGGTGGTGATGGGCACGTTGAGGCCGGAGCAGAACACGCCGAGCATGCCGAGAGCCGCCAGAAAACTGGGGTCAAGCCCGGTAAGGCAACCGATCCAGCCACCGAGTGCCGCACCAATGCCAAACAGGGGCGTGACCTCGCCGCCTTGGAAGCCCGCGCCCAGGGTAAGCGCTGTGACGACCAACTTGATGGCTGCGTCCGCCAGGGTGGTGTTGCCTGCAAATCCGGCGCCGGAAAGCCACGTGGAAAGGCCGGCGTAGTCCCAGGCGTCGAGGAGGGCATAGGCGGCCAAAACCACGAGTGCGCCTATAAGTGCGCGAATGAGGTAATTGGTGATAAAGCGACCGTACAGGTTCTTGACGGTTCGAACCGACCACGCAAAGAGGCGCGCGGTGAGACCAAAGATAATGGCGCTGATAACAACGATGGCAACCGTCCGCGGCGTCATGTCGGGGACGCTGGCGATGACATTCACTTCGTACTCGGTACCCAGGGCGAGTGATGTAAAGTAGCCGGTAAACGAGGCGACCAGGCAGTAGATGCCCGCGGTGTAGTCGATCTTGCCGATAAAGCACATCTCCATGCCAAAGAAAGCTCCGGCAAGGGGCGAACCGAATACGGCTCCAAAGGCCGACGAGATGCCGGCGAGCATGAGGTCGTGGTGGTCATGCTTTTTGAGGTGGGCGAGGTTCGAGATGTTGCTGGCGATGGTGCCGCCAATCTGCACCGCGGCTCCCTCGCGACCGGCCGATCCGCCCGTTAGGTGCGTGAGCGTGGAACAGACGAAGGTGAGGACGGCCATGCGCATATGGATGAGGCGTGTGCCCAGAGCGGAGTCGATGACCAGGTTGTTGCCACGCTTGGCGGCGAGGCCGTGGTTTTTGTACACCCATGCGGTGGCAACGCCCACAACGGGGAGCAGGGCGTAGATCCACTCATGGTGCTCGCGATAGTCGGTCGCGATATTCAGCGAGGCCAAAAACGCCCAAGCGGCAACGCCCATGGCGAGCGAGACGATGGCGACGAGTACGAGCAACTTAGCGCTCGCTAGTAGGTTGCGGGCGTTGCGGCGCGTGTCGGCAGCCAAGAGATGCTCGGAGCGGGTGAGCTGTTGCCTGCCTGCCATGATGACGTCGTTAAGGGAGAAAAGGCCGCCGTCGTCGAGCGGCTGGGAATGATCCTGCGCCTCGTTTGCGCTTTCGGGTTTGTCGGTAAAAGCCATACGTTCCTCTTTTTGGGTTGCAACACGAGCATTATAAAACGCGGTAAACGCGACGAGCCGGTGGGTTGGTTTCCATTCTGTTTCGCGGCTTGCAACCGACAGGTGTATTTGCGGGTACAGGCCGAGTCGCGGTCGTGCGTCGGGGGATTATACTGAGACAAGCATAAAGAATCGGCGCTCCTGTTGTGCGCCGTGGCATTAAGAGGTGCATATGGCTGAGAAACTCATTCCGTTGGAGGACGCACAGGCGATCGTCTTGTCGCACGTGAATCGCACCGAAGTTGTCGAGATTCCCGTGTGGCAGGCCGCCGGTCTTCCCTTGGCAGAGGACGCGGTGGCCGATATCGACATTTCGCCGTTTGCCAACAGCGCTATGGACGGATATGCCGTGCGCTCGGCGGACTTGGCGCAGGCATCTGGCGAGGCGCCGGTGACGCTCGACGTTGTCGGACACGAGGCCGCGGGCCATGTCTTTGAGGGCGTGGTCGGCGTGGGCGAGACGGTCCGCATCATGACGGGCGCGCCGGTACCCGAAGGTGCCGATGCCGTGGTGAAATACGAGATCGTCGAGGTGCTTGACGGCGACGGCAACGAGGGCTCGCACGTGAGCTTCTCGGCGCCTGCCAAGGTGGGGGAGAACGTTCGCTCTGCCGCCGAGGAGGCCCATGTCGGCGATGTTGTGATGCACGCCGGCGAGGTTGTGGCCCCGGCCGGCGCTGGCCTGCTGGCGAGCGCCGGGTATGCGAGCGTGAAGGTGCATGCCGCGCCGCGTGTGGGCATTATCTCGCTGGGCACGGAGCTGGTCGCGCCGGGTGAGCTGCCGGCGCGCGGGCAGATTCGCGACTCCAACTCGTCGGCGTTGATGGCCGAGGCACTCGATGCCGGCGCCGAGCCGGTGTTCTTTGGCATCGCTCCCGATGATGAGCAGGCAATCGCCGAGCTCGTGCATCGCGCCGTGCAGGAGTGCGATTTTGTCATTACGAGCGGCGGTGCCTCGGCGGGCGATTACGACTATGTGACGGCGCTCGTCCGGCGCGAGGGCGAGGTGCTCTTCGACCGCATCTCGATGCGTCCCGGCAAAGCCATCACGTTTGGCCTGCTTGGGGGCAAGCCGTATTTGGGGCTTTCGGGCAATCCCGCGGCGGCGTATGTGGGCTTTGAGGTGCTCGCCCGCCCCGCGATCCGCAAGATGCGCGGCTTTGCCGAGGGTACGCGCCCCGTGCAGCAGGCGATATTGACGCACGGCGTAAAGAAGCGCCAGGACCGACGCTTCTTCGATCGCGCCACGGTTTTGCGCGACCCCGAGACCGGTGAGCTGTTGGTGACCGAGGCCAAGACGCAGAATTCGGCGCTGCTCGGCACGATGCAGCGGGCCAACTGTCTGCTGCGTATTGACGAAGGGCCGTGTGAGCTCAAGCCGGGCGACGTCGTGGGCGTCGTTCGTGTCGATCTGCCTGAGGGCGCCGTGTTGTAGGAGGAATGCTATGGAGCTGAAGATATCGATCGTGACGTGTTCGGACACGCGCGATCTTGCCCAGGATGAGGCCGGAGCCGCACTCGAGGAACTTATCGAGGCGCGGGGCTGGACGGTCGCCTCGCATATGGTCGTGCGCGACGACGTCAGCGAGATCGGTGATGCCATTGTGGAAGCCGCCGATGAGTGCCACGCCAATGTCGTGCTCACCTGCGGCGGCACGGGGCTTTCGATGCGCGATGTAACGCCCGAGGCGACGCGTGCCGTCTGCGACCGCGATGTGCCGGGTATTGCAGAGGCAATCCGTGCGTACTCCATGACCAAGACACGCCGCGCCATGCTCTCGCGTGCTGTGTGCATGCAGCGTGGGTATACGCTTGTCATCAACTTTCCGGGATCCACGAAAGCGGCCCGCGAAAGCTGGGAGGCTGTGAGCGACCAGCTGGAGCATGCGGCCCAGATGACGGCGGGCGGCGGGCACGCCAAATAAGCGCACTGCCTGCGGCGGGGCGACAGCGCGGTACGTCCTGAGACTATCAGCAAAAGAAAATTATCAGACGAGAAGGCTTTATCGCTGATATTATTCGCGCGACAGTATGATCTAGTAACAGAACAAAGCCCGCGGTGGGGCACCCGGGCACAAGGTCCGAAAGGGTTGAACATGTTCGATATGGTTTCTCGCCGCGGATTCGTCTCGCTTTCTGCTGTTGCCGCTGCCGGCCTTGGCCTTGCCGGGTGCTCCGGCAATAAGGCGCCTGAGTCGACTGGCTCCGATGCCGGCTCCGCCAAGACTTCGTCCAAGAACGCTGTCGAGCTGCAGGTCTTTGCCGCCAACTCGCTCGAGAAAGCTCTGCCCGAGGTTCAGGAGCTTTACACCGAGCAGACCGGCGCCACGTTTGCCGACACGCAGTTTAAGGCATCTGGCGACCTCGTCGAGCAGATGCGCGCCGGTGCCGCCGTCGACGTGCTCATCACCGCTTCCAAGGGCACCATGGATGACGCCGAGACTGCCGAGCTCGTCGACGCCGACACCCGTGAGGATATGTTCGTCAACGACCTTGTGATCATTCGCGCCGAGGGCTCCGATACCAAGGTCGAGGCCATCGCCGACGTTGCGAACCTGGACGGCAAGATCGCCATCGGCGACGCCGAGACCGTTCCCGCCGGCAAGTACGCCAACCAGGCCCTGGCCTCCGTGGGCCTCTACACCGGCACCGAGGGCGACGACGGCGAGTACGCCCCCGAGATCGCCGACATGGTGGCCCTGGCCGATAAGGTCGGCACTGCTGCGTCCTACGTCTCTACGGGCGACTGCGTGGCTGGCTTTGTCTATAGCTCCGACATCTTCCGCTACGATGGCATCGAGGAGGCCTTTGTGTGTCCCGAGGACTCGCATAAGCCCATCGTGTATCCGGGCGCTGTCGCCGATGGCTCCGAACATGCCGACGAGGCCAAGGCGTTTATCGACTTTTGCCTGTCCAACAAGAAGGCCCAGAAGATTTGGGCCAAATACGGCTTTGAGCTTTCCGCGTAGTGCGGCTTGGCGCGATAATTCCATCGTTTTGTGTTTCACTCCGTCCTTGTATTCGCTTGGAGCTTTTCGTGCTTAATAGATTTCGCATGCTTGTCGCCTGTGCTTTGACTTTCGCGCTTTGCTGGGTGCCGGGGTTTGCGTTTGCTGGGGCCGCTGAGGACGGGGCCCAGGTTGCTGCGACCGCTCATGGGCTTTCCTATGGGATCGAGGGTTTTGAGCGGTTGGCCAAGGGGACCGCTCGTGCCATGGAGGGCCAGCCTGAGGGCTACCGGTTTCCCGTTGACGAGGACGTGGACCTTGTAGTGGCACCTGCTGCCGATCGCGTTGTGGCGTGGATATCGCCCAAGGCGGTCGAGAAGTATGGATTGGATCCGCAGGATAACGAGTGCGTATCGGGTCTCAAGGCCCTCGTCTGTGAGCTCGACAGCGCAAACTGCATGGGAGGTGCGCAGCTAGGGGACGTGGATCTTCCTTGGTATGTCACGGCGGAAACAACGTTTGATGCCGGCGGGTATACCTATAACTTTGATGAGCGCGGTGCGGATGGGGACCGCTATGTGGTGATTGCATCAGCCTCGGGTGATGCCAAGGGCGGCGCGCGTTGGCTTGATAGTGCTCAAATGGTTGAAGCATCGTCTGTCGTGTTGCGGGATGAGCAGGGCCCCTTGACCTCTTTGGCCTCCTTTTTAGGCGACATCGACTATAGCCCGTTTTGGGTGTCCGTTAAAACGAGCGGCCTTGCCCTGCTGATCTCCTTTGCGCTGGGCCTGTTCGCCGCGTGGAAGACTATGGGTACCTCGAGTCGCATCAAGGGCCTGCTCGATTCGGTCTTTACGATTCCTATGGTGCTGCCGCCCACGGTCTGCGGCTTTCTGCTCCTCATGCTGTTTGGCCGCTCGACCGCGGTGGGCCAGTGGCTCATCGCGCATGGCATCTCGATTGTCTTTACCTGGTCCGCGGCGGTGATATCTGCCGTGGTGGTGTCGTTTCCCCTGGTCTACCGTACGGCGCTCGGTGCCTTCGAGAGCCTCGACACGCAGATGCTCGATGCGGCGCGCACGCTGGGCTGGTCCGAGCGCCGCATCTTTGCCAAGCTCATGATGCCGCTCGGCTGGCCCTCGATTGCTGCCGGCACGGTGCTCGCCTTCGCTCGCGCGATGGGCGAGTTTGGCTGCACGCTGTTCTTTGCGGGCAACTATGCCGGCATTACGCAGACCATTCCCATTGCGATTTACTTTGAGTGGATGGGCGGCAATACGTCGGTGGCCCTCTTTTGGGTCGTGGTCGTAATCGCGTTCAGCTTCCTGGTCATTCTGTTCATCAATATGTACACGGCGCATTCGCAAAAGTACCGCGAGCGCGGCCTGTCCCGCGCGGAGCGCAAGCAGGCCAAGCAGCTGGGCGGCCAGACCGATTCGCTCGACCCAGTCGGCGGCGATGCGCTGCGTGTCGATCGCGAGGCGCTGGCCGAGCTCATGCGCGATGATACGGTCGCAAAGGGAGGTCGATAAGCCATGTCGCTTGTTCTGGATATCAAAAAGCGCTATCCGGGGTTCACCCTCGACATCCAACTCGAAGCCGGCGAGGAGTGTGTGGCGCTGCTGGGCGCCTCGGGTTGCGGCAAGAGCTGTACGCTGCGCTGCATTGCCGGTGTGGAGACGCCCGACGAGGGCAAAATCGTCGTCAACGGCGTGACCTTTTTTGACTCGGTCGCGGGCATCAACCTGTCGCCCCAGGAGCGCAAATGCGCCCTGCTGTTCCAAAACTATCAGCTGTTTCCCAACATGACGGTGGCCGATAACGTGTGCGCCGGCGTAAAGGATGCGGGCGACGCCGCGGCGCGCAAGCAACTTGCCGAGCGTTACCTGAGTATCTTTGGACTGGCCGACTTTGCCGACCGCTATCCCGCGCGTCTCTCGGGCGGCCAGCAGCAGCGCGTGGCGCTCGCGCGCATGGTGGCGGCACACCCGGGCATCTTTATGTTCGACGAGCCCATGAGCGCGCTCGATGCTTACCTTAAGAGCGCGCTCGAGCAGAACATGCTCGACCTGTTCGACGTGTGCAACCGCACCGTGCTCTACGTGAGCCACGATATTGACGAGGCGTGCCGCCTGTGCGAGCGCATCTGTGTGATGCATAACGGGCATGTGGAGGAGATCGGCTCCGTCGAGGACGTGGTCCGCCGGCCGCAAACCTTGGCTGCGCTGCGTCTGACGGGCTGCAAGAATACGAGCCGCGCGCGCAAGATCGAGCTTCAGGAAGTTGAAGCCCTGGACTGGGGCATGACCTTCAACGTGGGCCGTGATGTTCCCGATAACGTGGCGTACCTGGGTATTCGTGCGAGCTACTTCCATGTGGACAACCGTGCCGAGCGGGGTCGCAACAGCTACGATTTGCATGTGGCCCGTGTGAGCGATTCACGCTTTGAACGGCTGGTGCTGTTGGACGTGCCACGTGTCGATGCGCCCACGCGCCTGCAGTGGAAGGTCAACAAGGTGGGCGTACCTGTAGAGGAGTTGCCACAGGCGGGGGAGACCTTGCGCATGCATTTTGATGCGAGCAGGATTCATTTGGTTTGTCGATAGCGCCGGGTAATGTCGTCGGGGGATATAAGCCTCGGCGGCTTTGTTTTTGCCGTTCGCCGAATGAGGGATGACAAACTCTTATCAATCAAGATAATAATTTATTGAATGACGGAACACGACGCTGTCGTACGAATGTCAACGGTGTTCGAATGGTCAATGACCGTTGATATAGTTGACTTCAACTTGTTAAGGAGGGTGCGCACATGCCGCAGACGACATACATTCGCCGCGTTGCCGCGCGCGCCCTGTATATGGCTCGGAGTCGCATATGAGCAGGTATGTTCACGGCTCCGGGAGAGACGACGCACAGCTAAATAATCGACCGCAAGGCAGGTTCCCCAAAATTCCGGGTTTAGGCGCGGCTGGGTTTTCGCCACCCACCGTGCAGCAATACCGTAGCTATTCATATTTGGTTCGAGAGGGGAACCGTCATGGCTGAAGAATTTGATTTCCATCCGATGTGGCAGAGCCTGGGCATGAATCTTGCCGACCACGACATGCTGCTGGGCGCTGTGGGCCAGATGTACGGGGATATGTACCTGACGCAGAACAACCGCCCCAAGTCCACGTCCTATCTGGACTTTGTGGCCACCAACATCCATAGCGGCCGCATTAAGGAGATGCTCGACAAGAAGGAGGCTGGCGAGGCCACCAAGATCGTGGGCTCGTTCTGCGTCTACGTGCCCGAGGAGATCGTGCTTGCCTGTGACGGCATTCCCGTTGGTCTGTGCTCGGGTGCCGATTGGGCAACGGACAAGGTCGAGGAGCACTTGCCGCGCAACACTTGTCCGCTTATCAAGAGCTTTGCCGGCTTTAAGCTGGGCGAGGTCTGCCCCTACATTGAGTCGAGTGACTTGGTGGTAGGCGAGAACACCTGCGATGGCAAGAAGAAGGCCTACGAGTTTTTTGCCACGCAAAAGAACATGTACGTCATGGATATTCCCAACGTGCACAACGAGTCGACGCTCGTGACCTGGAAGGCCGAGGTCAAGAAGCTCGCCGCCAAGATCGAGGAAGAGTGCGGCGTTACGATTACGCCTGAGCGTCTGAAGGCCGCCATCCACGCCGTCAATGAGAAGCGTCGCGCCCTGCAGCGCCTCGCTGCCACGCGCGCTGCCGACCCAGCGCCCATCAGCGGTCTCGACAGCCTGCTGACCGTTCAGGCCGCCTTTATGGACGACACGCCGCGTCTGAGCGGAGCCATCAACGATATGGCGGCCGAGTGTGAGCAGCGTGTCGAGGCCGGAGAGGGCGTGGCGCCCAAGGGAACCAAGCGCATCCTGTACACCGGCACGCCCATGGCCGTGCCCAACTGGAAGCTGTTCAACCTCATCGAGAAGGCCGGCGGCGTTGTGGTGGGCGAGGAGTCCTGCACGGGTTCGCGCTATTACAAGGACTTGGTCGATGAGTCCGGTGAGACGGTTGACGAGATGCTCGATGCTATCGCCGAGCGCTACTTTAAGATCAACTGTGCCGTCTTTACGCCCAACGACCAGCGTATGAAGGACATTGTCCAGATGGCCAAGAACCTGCATGCCGACGGCATTGTCGACGTGGCCCTGCAGTTCTGCACGCTCTACGAGATGGAGTCGTTTGCCGTGGAGAAGGCTGCCGAGGAGGCCGGCATTCCGTTTATGCACATCACGACCGACTACGCCGGCGAGGATGCAGGCCAACTGCAAACCAGGATTGAGGCTTTCTTGGAAACCATTTAGGACTATTCGTCCTGGCGGCTTCCCCAGGCACCCGATCTTGCCGTTCAAACCGTCGCTTGCATACCAAAGTACGCGGCGCTCCTCTTTCACGGCAACCTCGGGCACCTGGGAAAGCCGTTTCCTTGGTTGGTTAAAAGGTTTAGGAGTTATATGTCGGAAAATAATGAACAGCCGTTGCCGCGCACGTTTGAGGAGTTCAACGAGCAACGCAAAGCGGCGTTTATTCGCGTCAAGGATTATAAGCAGGCGGGTAATCGCCTGGTCGGCTTTTTGTGCAGCTATACGCCGCTCGAGATTATCGATGCCGCGGGGGCTGCGAGCGTGGCTCTGTGCGGTACGTCCGATGAGGTGATTCCCGAGGCCGAGAAGGTGCTGCCCGCGAACCTCTGCCCGCTCATTAAGTCGACCTACGGTTTTGCCTACTCGCAAAAGTGCCCGTTTACGTACTTTAGCGACATGATCATCGGCGAGACCACCTGCGACGGCAAGAAGAAGATGTACGAGCTACTCAACGAGCTCAAGCGCACGCACATTCTGCATCTTCCGCAGGGTCGCGATCGTGCCTACGAGCGTGAAGGCTGGTACGAGGAGTGCCGCCTGCTCAAGGAGGAGCTCGAGGGCTTCTACGGCATCACGATTACCGACGATGACCTGCGCGCTGCCGTCCGTCGTCGCAACCGCTTGCGTGCGGCCCAGCTCGAGATGTTTGCGCTGCAGGCTAACCAGCCGGCGGCCATGAGCGGCGTCGACCTGATGAGCACCATGTTTGCCGGTACGTTCAGCTTTGATATCGAGGCCTATACGCAGCAGCTGGAGCAAAAGGTCGCCAAGCTGCGCGAGGCCTACGACGCGGGCGAGCGCCCGGTCGCGGCGGATGCCAAGCGCATTCTGATCACCGGCTGCCCCGTGGGCGGCGTGATTAACAAGATCGGTCGCACCATCGAGTCCAACGGCGGTGTGGTCGTGTGCATGGACGACTGCTCGGGCGAGCGCACGGCGGCCATGATGATCGACCCGGAGGCTCCCGACATCCTGCGCGCCATCGCCGACCGCTACCTGGATATCAACTGCTCGGTCATGACGCCCAATGACGGTCGTATGGAAAACACGCTGGCCATGTGCGAGAAGTATCACGTCGATGGCGTAGTGGAGAGCGTGCTGCAGGCCTGCCACACCTTTAACGTGGAGAGTGCGCGAATGCAAGAGGCCGTTGAGGGCGCGGGCATTCCGTACATGAAGATCGAGACCGACTACAGCAACGGTGACATGGGCCAGATCGAGACGCGCATCGCCGCCTTTATCGAAACCCTCTGACGTCTGAGGCGCCCGACCTTCCGGCTCCAACCCTCCTCGCGTACCTTGAGTACGCTTCGTCGGGCTTGTCGCTCGGAATCTCGGGCACCTCAGACGCCAGAGGGCCGTTGTTGCAGCAGTGTCTGATCGTTTGATTTTCTTGCTGATTAGGAGAGAGCCATGATAGGGATCGGGATCGATATCGGGTCTACGGCGGCTAAGGCTGCTGTGGTCGACGGGGAGGGTTCATTGGCGTGGACGTGCGTGCAGCCAACCGGGTTCTCCTCGGTCGATGCTTCCGAGCGGCTGCGCGAGGCACTGGCAGCGGCTGGCTATGACGTGGCTGACGACGACGTGCGCGTGATCGCGACCGGCTACGGTCGTGTCGCCGTGCCCTATGCGCACAAGGTCGTGACCGAGATCACCTGCCACGGCACCGGTGCCGTGCGCCTGTTTGGCGATCACGGCACGGTGATCGACGTTGGCGGTCAGGATACCAAGGTCATCCAACTCAAGGGCGGCCGCGTGGCCAAGTTCGCCATGAACGACAAGTGCGCCGCAGGCACGGGGCGCTTTCTGGAGATCATGGCCGACCGCCTGGGCATTACCCAGCAGCAGATGGCCGACCTGGCGCGTTCCGGCGAGCCCACCAAGATCAGCAGCATGTGCACGGTGTTTGCCGAAAGCGAGGTCATCAGCCTGATCGGCCGCGGCGAGCCGCGCGAGAACATTGCGCGTGGCGTGATCGACAGCGTGGTCTCGCGCGTGGCGACCATGGCCGGGCAGGCGGCGGGCGCCCCGTACTACCTGACCGGTGGCCTGTGCGAGAACACCTTCGTGGTGGAGCGGTTGGGCGAGCTACTGGGGTCGCCGGTGACCACCTCGCCCCAGGCTCGCTTTGCCGGTGCCATCGGCGCGGCGATTCGCGCACAGGCGCTCAATTAATGCATCCGCCTTGGGCTCGCATTCATGCGTATACTGAGAGAAAATGATTGACCGATGAGAGGAGGTATCGATGCCTGACGATCAGATTAAGCTCACGTCTATGACTGCCGCGAGCGGTTGAGCCGCTAAGTTGGCTCCTGGAGCCCTCGCCCAGGTCTTGGGCGACTTACCCAATGTGCATAACGACAACCTGCTCGTGGGGTTCGATACCTCCGACGATGCGAGCGTCTTCCGCGTCGGCGATAACCTGGGCCTCGTGCAGTCCATCGACTTCTTCCCGCCGATGGTCGACGACCCGTTCCTGTTTGGCCAGATCGCGGCGGCAAACTCGCTGTCGGACATATACGCCATGGGTGGACGACCGAGTCATGCTATGAACCTGCTGTGCATTCCCAATTGCCTGGGCGTTGAGGTTGCCGGGCAGATTTTGGCGGGTGGCGCCGACAAGTGCGTCGAGGCTGGCTGCACCATCGCGGGCGGCCACACCATCAACGACGACGAGCCCAAGTACGGCCTGTCCGTGAGCGGTTTTGTGCCACTCGACCGCATGCTCGCCAACAGCGGTGCGCGCGTGGGCGATGTCCTACTGCTGACCAAGGCGATCGGCTCGGGCATTATCACCACGGCCATTAAGGGCAAGCTCATCGATCAGGACGAGGCCAGCCGGATGTTTGATTCTATGCGCACCCTCAACGAGGCCCCGATCCGTTTGGCCGAGGGGCTCGAACTTCACGGCTGCACCGACATTACGGGCTTTGGCCTGATTGGGCATGCGTGCGAGATGGCCGAGGGCTCGGGCGTGCAGATTGAGCTTGCGTCGGGGGCGGTGCCGCTCTTTGACCAGGTGCTCGACATGGCGCGTCTGGGCATTATCCCCGCTGGCTCCTACCGCAACCAGGACTTCTTTGGCCCGCGCGTGGCTGCCGACGAGGACCTGGAGCCGGGCATGTTGGATGCGCTGTACGATCCGCAGACCTCGGGTGGTTTGCTCATCGCGGCGCCTGCTGCCGATGTGGATGAGCTCGCGCACCGTCTGCATGCTGAGGATCGCATCGCTGCCGTTATCGGTCGCGTATGCGAGGCGGTGCCGGGCGGTCCTGCCGTTCGTGTTGTTCATTAAGGAAAACCGTTTATGCGACCGTCCGTTGTTCTGGGCGGTCCCTTTTGAAAGGAAAAACTATGTCTACCAAAATTGAAGTTAATGCCATGGGCGATGCCTGCCCGCTGCCCGTCGTCAAGACGCTCAAAGCTCTGAAGCAGCTTGATGGCGAGGGCGCTGTGGTGACCTCGGTCGACAACGAGACCGCCGTCAAGAACATCTCCAAGATGGCGCAGGAGAAAGGCTGCACGGCCTCGGTCGAGAAGGTTTCTGACGCCGAGTGGCACGTGACCGTGGCGACCTCTGGCGCCGTTGCCGTTGCCGATCCCGAGCAAGATGGCGCTGCCTTCTGTGATGCCAGCGCCGGCAAGGGCAAGCTCGTCATTTCCGTCTACACCGACTGCATGGGCCGCGGCGACGACGAGCTGGGCCACAAGCTCATGAAGGCCTTCATCTTTGCCGTGACGCAGCAGGAGGAGCTGCCCGCGACCATGCTGTTCTACAACGGCGGCGCCAAGCTCACCGTCGAGGGCTCGCCGGTACTCGACGACCTGAAGGGGCTGGCTGAGCAGGGCGTCGAAATCCTCACCTGTGGCACCTGCCTCGACCACTATGGCATTAAGGACCAGCTTGCCGTGGGCGAGGTCACGAACATGTATGTGATCGTGGAGAAGATGGAACAGGCCGTGCGCGTCGTGCGCCCGTAGCGTATTGGTTGGAGTTGCCATGAGGGAGAAGCGCCCAGCGCTTGTCATCACGTTTCCCACCACGGCTGCCGCCATGGGCTGCGAGTCCCTGTGCATCGAGCGCGGCCTTCCCGGGCGAACGATTCCCGTGCCCGGGGAGGTCGCTGCCGGCTGTGGTCTGGCGTGGAAAGCGTTGCCTGCCGATGAGGAGCTGCTGCGCGGCGAACTCGCCGCGGCGGGCGTTCCCACCGAGGGCTATACCGTGATTGATATGTGGGAGGTCGTGCGATGATCTACCTGGATAACGCGGCGACGACCATGCACAAGCCGCAGACGGTCATCGATGCCGTGACGCAGGCGATGTGCTCGCTCGGCAATGCCGGGCGCGGCGCCACGTCGGGTGCCCTCGATGCCGCTCGTACGATTCACGGTTGCCGTGCCAAGCTCGCGCGCCTTTTAGGTTGCCCGAGGGCGGACCATGTGTGCTTTACGCCCAACTCTACGGCGGCGCTCAACACCGCCATCTGTGGCGTGGTGCGCCCCGGCGACCGCGTGGTCACGACGGTGCTCGAGCACAACTCCGTGCTGCGTCCGCTCAACCGCCTGGCAGCGGAGCGGGGTGTGACCGTTGAGCATGCGGGCTGTGACGTAAGCGGCGTGCTCCACTATGACGAGCTCGAGCGGCTGGTCACGCCCGGTACGCGTGCCGTGGTGGTGACGCATGCCTCTAATGTGACCGGCAACGCGGTCGACATTGCGCGCGTGGCGGCCTTGGCACATGCCGCGGGTGCGCTCGTGATCGTCGATGCCTCGCAGTCTGCCGGTACGGCGCATATCGATATGCAGGCCATGGGGCTCGACGTGGTGTGCTTTACCGGCCACAAGGGGCTCATGGGCCCGCAGGGCACCGGCGGCCTGGCCGTGGCGGAGGGCGTCGACGTGGCGCCCTGGGCCATGGGCGGCACGGGCGTGCACAGCTTCGATGCGTTACAGCCCATGGAGTGGCCCACGCGGCTCGAGGCGGGCACGCTCAACGGTCACGGCATAGCGGGCCTTTCCGCAGGCCTTGATTTTATCGAGGCACAAGGCGGGGTGGAGACGATTGCAGCTCACGAACGCGCACTCGCCGAACGTTTCCTCTCCGGCGCTCGCGAAATCCCCAGCATTGTACTTTACGGTGCGTTTGACCAACCTGCGCGCTCGGCGATCGTGTCGCTCAACGTGGGCGATATCGACTCTGCCGAGATCTCGGACGCGCTCATGCAAGGGTGGGGGATTGCGACGCGCTCCGGTGCCCATTGCGCTCCGCTCATGCACCGCGCGTTAGGTACCGAGCGCCAGGGTGTCGTTCGCTTCTCGTTTGGGTATTTCAACACGACCGAAGAAGTCGACACGGCTATCGATGCTCTGCGCAATTTAGTCTGCTAAAGCTGCTGGACCGTTTATACTTGCGGGACGGGTATTTTGCCCGTCCCGTTTTTGTTTCGACCCGAAAGGTGTGCCTATGCCCTCATCTGCACCGCGCGGTCTGCGCTCCGACCATGTCGTCACCGTCGGCATCGCCCTGTTCTCGATGCTCTTTGGCGCCGGCAACCTTATTATCCCGCCGCTGCTGGCGCTGCAGGCAGGCTCTGCCACGCCGGTTGCCATGCTTGGCTTTCTCATTGCCGCCATCGGCCTGCCCGTCATGGGCTTTATCGCCGTTGCGCTTGCCGGAACGGCGCGCGAGCTTGCCGGCCGCGTGCACCCCAAGTTTGGCGAGTTCTTTGTTGCGGCGGTGTATCTGGCCATTGGCCCGTGCCTGGCCATTCCGCGCACGAGCTCCACGGCCTTCGAGATGCTGGTGCCGCTGCTGCCCGAGGGCGTCTCGCTCAGCACGGCACGCCTGGTGTTTGCCGTTGGATTCTTTATCATCGCGTTTGCGCTCACGCTGCGCCCCGGCGTCATCACGCGCGTGCTCGGCCGCATTACGGGCCCCGCGCTCATTGCCCTTATCGTATTGGTCGTGGGTGCCGCTGTGGTCTCGCCGCTGGGCTCCGCTGCCGCGCCGCAGGCTCCCTATAATGCTGGCGCTGCCGTACAGGGCTTTTTGACCGGCTATCAGACCATGGACCTGCTCGCGTCGCTCGCCTTTGGCATCATCATCGCCGAGACCATCCACGAGCTGGGTGTTACCGATGACAAGCGCGTTGCCTTCGAGATTTCGCGCTCCGGCGTGATCGCCGGTGTGCTCATGGCCATCATCTACTGCGGCTTGGGCCTTGCCGGCGCGCAGCTCAGCACCGTGATGCCCGATGCCACCAACGGTGCCGCCATCCTCGCCCGTTCCGCCTCTATGCACTTTGGCCTCGCCGGCACGGTCGTGGTCTTTGCGATCTTCTTCCTTGCTTGCATGAACGTGTGCATCGGCCTTATCAGCTGCTGTTCGCGCTATTTCTGCGAGACGTATGTGGTCAAAGGGGGAGCGGAGGCTTCCGAGGAGGCCATGCGCCGCCCCTTTGCGGCTCTCGCCTTTGTGTTCGCGGCGTTTTCGTGCGTGCTTTCCAACGTGGGCCTCGACGTGATTCTTATGTTCTCGGTGCCCATGCTCAACGCCCTGTACCCCGTCGCCATCGTGCTGGTGCTTATGGGTCTGGTGCACGGTTTTTGCGACGCGCATCCGCAGGTGTGGGTCTGGGTCGGCGGCGTTGTCGCAGTGCAGAGCGTGATTACCTCGGTCCGCGACGCGTTCTTTGCGGGCGCGTGGCTGCCGTTCGATGCGTTGCCGCTGGCGGATATCGGTGCCGCGTGGGCGCCGGTTGCCGTGGTTGCCTTTGTGATCGGTCTGCTCCATAGTCGTTTTGTCGCACATTCGAGGAGCTAAGGCATCAATGCTTGCACAGGCGGGGAGTCTCCCCTATAATTTCCTTCGCTTTGGGACACGCAAGGTTTAGACCTTAGCTGCTCAACACCTTCGGGACGTGGCGCAGTTTGGTAGCGCGCCTGCTTTGGGAGCAGGATGTCGCAGGTTCAAATCCTGTCGTCCCGACCATATCTTGCGGGCGTAGTTCAATGGTAGAACCCCAGCCTTCCAAGCTGATGACGCGGGTTCGATTCCCGTCGCCCGCTCCATATGAATTGTTTTAACGGCTTTGGTTTCCTTTGGGAATCAGAGCTGTTTTCGTTTACGCGCCGGGCGACGGGAATCGAACCCGCCAGGGTGCGGAGCTGAGAAAATGCGTGAGCATTTTCCAGCGCAGCACGCAAGGGCCGAAGGCCCGCAGCGAAACAAGGATTTGCGAAGCGAATCCTTGGACTTCCCGTCGCCCGCTCCATATGAATTGTTTTAACGGCTTTGGTTTCCTTTGGGAACAGAGCCATTTTCATAAGTGTGCCGGGTGATGGAAATCGATCCCGCACCGCAACTTAGGTGGGCATGGGGTTAGCTGCGGGGGCGATGACGGAGCTTGTCGATGGTGGAGTCGATGCTTCGGCTGCGGGCTTCGGCTGCGGTTTGGCGCTTGCGGCGGTAATCGATCATGCCTTGGATGATGGGTTTGCCAAAGCTCACGACATCATCGTTGTAGATGGCGGTTCGGGCTGCGAGGAGGCAGTCGGTAAAGTCCATATGAGTCTTGCCAAAGAGTTTGACGGCAAGGGCGACAACGGTGGGCTCGTCGACCATGACGTCATCGAGCGGCCTTTTCATGGCCGCAGCAATCTCAACGCGGGGAACCTTATAGACGTCGCGCAGCGTGACTACGACGCGCGTGATGATTTCGGGGTAGACACGAGCGGTGCGGGTGGCGATGACCTTGGCGGCGCGCGGTGACAGGACTTCGTCGTCGTCGAGCAGATAGCGCAGGATGACGGTCTCGTCGATGATGGTGCTACTCATGGATATCTACTTCCTCGGGACCCAAAATCGAATCGTCGCTTTCTGTAGCAAGGTATTCAATCCAGGCATTGCGCTCCTCGGAGCGACGATTGGGGTCCCCATATGCTTTAAGCGATCCATAGGCGGCGGTGCCGTCCTTTGAGCGTACGGCGACCGGCTGAAAGGGGAGCTTGCGCATCAAAATGCTCTGCGCGACAAATAGACGTACGGCCTCGGCGAGCGATGTGCCCATGGCGTCGTAGAGACGCTCGGCATGCTGCTTGTCTTCCTCGTGAATGCGCACCTGCAGGATGGCTCTTTTTTGAGTCGATGACATCACTGGCCTCCCTTAATGAGCGTGCAATAAGAATGGTCAATACGATATGTGCTGACAATAGCCAATCTTTTACCCACGACCTTATTGCACTCGAGTAATTGAGTGTAAACGATATTACAAACGTACTACATTCACCAGAAACGAGCGGGAAATCTTTCTTGGGCGTACGCATGTAATACACTCACCTTTATAGCTACTCAAGAATAATCCTAACCAGCCCAAACCCCTGCAATACACTCGTAATGCAGGGCCTATGCTCAAGTTTACCCCCTGCAACTGCGTATATTTAACCTGTATACCGTTGGAGATATTCTACCGAGTGCCTGTTTCGCCGCATGCTCTCGATACGCCGATGCCGGATCACGGGCGGTCCGGGGCAACGTCGACAGGGTCTCTCCGGCATGGGATTCAGGAGGGAGTGAACAACATGGGCAATAAACGAGTCGTAGCCGATTCATCGCGCTGCATTGGGTGCCAAACCTGCATGGCAGCGTGTATCGAGGCACACGACATCCCCGGCAACATTGCCGCGCCGCGTCTGCGCGTGACGCGTACGTACGAGATCTCCGCACCGGTGGCTTGCCATCACTGCGAGGATGCCCCGTGCGCTAAGGCCTGCCCCACGGGCGCCTTGTTCTTTGATCCAAAGAACCATCGCATCGGCGTCAACGAGGACAACTGCATCGGCTGCAAGAGCTGCGTCATGGCCTGCCCCTTTGGCGCCGTGAGCGTGGCGACCACGCAGGTCCCCGTCTTGATGGGCGACGTGCGCGTGGGTTCGCAGACCAAGAGCTTCGTGCTCAAGTGCGACCTGTGCGTGGACCGTCCCGGCGGTCCGGCGTGTGCCGAAGCGTGCCCGACTAAGGGCCTCACCCTGGTAGACGAGGAGCGCCTGGCGGAACTGACCGCCGAGCGTGCCCGCGCCACCATCGAAAACGAGGCGTAGGCGGGCGGCCATACAGGCCCAATGATTGTCAAACAAGAACCGATTAATCGGTAGCAGAGAAAGGAAGGAGGGTGTCATGGAGAAGCATAAAGTGATCTGCCCGTACTGCGGTGCCGGTTGCCAGTTTAACCTCTTGGTCCAAAACGGCCAGGTCGTGGGTACCGAACCGCTTAACGGCATCACCAACCAGGGCGAGCTGTGCCTTAAGGGCATGAGTGGCTACGACTTCATCAACGACACCAAGATCTTGACTCCTCGCGTACTGCACCCGATGATCCGCCGCACCAAGGGCGCGGATCTTGAGCGCGTAAGCTGGGACGAGGCACTGGATTTCACCGCATCTAAGATGCAGGCCATAATTGACGAATATGGTCCTAACGCTGTCATGACCACCGGCTCTTCGCGAGGCGGCGGCAATGAGGCGAACTACGTCATGCAGAAGTTTACGCGTGCGTGCATCGGCACCCACAGCGTGGACAACTGCGCCCGTACTTGACACGGCCCTACTGTCCTCGGTCTGATGGACACGGTTGGTTCAGGTTGCATGTCATGCTCCATCCCCGGTATGGAGGATGCGGGCTGCATTTTCCTCTTCGGCTATAACCCTGCCGATTCGCACCCCATCGTCGCAAGGCGTATCGTGCGAGCCAAAGAAAAGGGTTGCAAGATCATCGTCGCCGACCCGCGCCATATCGAAACCGCGCGTATCGCCGATCTCTACCTTCCGATCAAGAACGGTTGCAATGTTGCGTTCCTCAACGCCTTTGCCAACTGTCTGGTCAATGATGGCCTCTACGACAAGGAATTCGTCGCCGAGCATACGAACGGCTTTGACGAGTGGTGGGAGACCATCAAGAACTACACTCCCGAATCCGTACAGGACATCACGGGTGTCGATCCCGCGCTGATCCACCAAGCTGCCGAGATGTACGCCACGGCGAAGCCTTCTGCCATCATTGGCTGGGGCATGGGCGTATGCCAGCAGAAGCAGAACCTGAAGACGGTGCACACCATCGCCTCCATCGCCTGCGTTGCCGGCCAGATCGGCAAACCCAACTCCGGCCTCGCGCCCGTGCGCGGTCAGAATAACGTCCAGGGCTCCTGCGATATGGGCATGCTGCCCAACCTGTACCCTGGCTACCAGAAAGTCACCGACCCCGCCGCTCGCGCCAAGTTTGCCAAGGCTTGGGGCGTGCCCGAGGAAAAGCTCCCGCTCGAGGAGGGCTACAAGCTCACCGACCTGGGCCACCTGGTCGACGAGGGCAAGGTGCACTGCTTCTACAACTACGGCGAGGACCCGGTGCAGACCGAGCCCGATTCGGCCGGTATGCGCAAGACGCTCTCCGAGCTGGATCTGTTCATTTGCCAGGACATCTTTATGACGCAGACGACCATGCTCGCCGACGTCATCCTGCCCGCTACCTCTTGGGGCGAGCACGAGGGTGTCTTTACCGCATCCGACCGTAGCTTCCAGCACTTTGACGCGGCCGTTCCGCCCAAGGGCGAGTGCCGTCACGACTGGGAGATCTTCGCGGACCTGTCCACGCGTATGGGCTATCCCATGCACTACGACAACACCGAGCAGATCTGGAACGAGTGCATTAGCCTGTGCCCCAACTTTGTGGGCGCGACCTACGAGAAGATGGCTCCCGAGGGCGGCTACGCCCAGTGGCCCGTCAAGAGCACCGATGTGAACGACCACGGCACGGCCGACATGTTCGCTGGTGGCAAGTTCACCACCAAGGACGGCCGCGCCAACCTGATGGCGCACGACTGGGAGGCGCCCTCCGAGCTTCCCGACGATGAGTACCCGCTCATCCTGTGCACCGTCCGCGAGGTCGGCCACTACAGCTGCCGCTCGATGACCGGCAACTGCAAGACGCTGGCGCTGCTTGCCGACGAGCCCGGCTTTGTCCGCATGAATCCCGCGGACGCCCAGGCGCGCGGCATCAAGAACGGCGACATCGTCTCGATTCACAGCCGCCGCGGCCAGGTATACAGCCGCGCCGACGTGAGCGACCGTATCAACAAGGGCACGGTCTATATGACCTACCAGTGGTGGATCGGCAAGTGCAACGAGCTGACCATGCACAAGGTCGACCCGGTCTCGCACACGCCCGAGGACAAGTTCTCCGCCTGCCAGGTCGACGCCATTGCCGACCAGGTTTGGGCCGAGGGCGAAGTCGAGCGCCAGTACACCGAGCTCAAGCAGGCTCTGGTCGACGCCGCCGCTCCCCAGGACGTTGAGCCTGGCGCCGCCAAGTTCGACGACGAGACGCACGTGAACCAAATCGTGTAGTCCCGTTCTCGTTGGCTTTTTGGGCCGGGCGTCCCGTACGTTCGGGAGCCCGGCCCGTTATTTTGAAAGGAAGTGGGGATGAACCGCTTCATCGACATCAACCCGGAGAGGTGCATCGGCTGCGGAACATGCCAGTCCGCCTGTGCCGACGCCCACCGGATGCAGGGTCTTCAGGATACGCCGCGCCTGGCGCTCGTGAAGACCGGCGGTATTTCGGCCGCCCTTGCCTGCCACCATTGCGAGGGTGCCCCCTGCGCCGAGGTCTGCCCGGTGAATGCCATCGAGCACGATGGCGATCGCATCCACGTCAAGGAGCAGGAGTGCATCGGGTGCAGGCTGTGCGCCATCGCGTGCCCCTTCGGAGCCATCCACCCCGATGGCACGTCTATCGCCGGTGTCGCAGGCATGTGCGACCCGACGCCTTCGTATCCTAAGTCCCTGAGCAGCCTTCTTACGTGGGCTCCCGGCCAGTACACCTGCGCTGTCAAGTGCGACCTGTGCGCCTTCGATCCGGACGGCCCGCATTGTGTGGCGGCGTGCCCCACCAAGGCGCTGACCGTCATGGGCGGCGCGGCCGATCGCGAGCTCGACGAGGCCAAGCGCCTGCGCTCGATCGAAAACGGTCCGGTCGTCGACGTTACCGCTGTGGCCCAGGGCCTGTCCGAGAAAGCAGAAGGGAGCGTAAACAATGGATAGCATGACGCTGTTTATCGCATCGCTTGCCGTCTCGTGCATCGGTGCGCTCGCCTCGGTTCTGCTGATCAAGGCCGATAACGCCGCCAAGACCGCCGGCTGCCTTATCGGCGCCGTCGCCGCGGTGCTTTCGTTCATCGCGGGCCTCGAGGCCGTGCTTGGCGACGTTTCGTCCCTCAACACGGTCTTCTTCTTCCCGTTCGCCCGTCTCGAGCTCTTGCTCAACGGCCTTGCGGGCCTGATCGTGGTCCTCATCTCGATTCTCGCCTTTGCGGGCTTCATCTACGGTCTGTCCTACTTCGACGAGTACCCGGGCAAGGTCGGGCGCGCCGGCTTCTTTATGAACACCTTCGTCGCCTCGATGATGCTCGTCATCACCGCCGACAACGTGTTCTGGTTCCTGGTCGCCTTTGAGCTCATGTCCCTTACGAGCTACTTCCTTGTCGTTATCGAGGAGAACAAGAACTCCATTAGGGGCGGTTGGCTCTACTTCGTCATCGCGCACGTGGGCTTCGTTCTCATCATGGCGAGCTTCCTGCTCATGACCAACGGCGTGGGCGGTTCCTTCAGCTTCAGTGATTTCCGTACGCATGACTTTGGACCCGCCGTCTCCTCCGCGTGCTTCGTCCTCGCGTTCTTCGGATTTGGCGCGAAGGCCGGTATCATCCCGCTGCACTCCTGGCTGCCCCAGGCGCACCCCGAGGCGCCGTCCAACGTGTCCGCCCTCATGTCCGGCGGCATGATCAAGATCGGCATCCTGGGAATCCTCAAGGTCGGTCTCGACCTGCTCGCGGGTTCGGGCGTCCAGCTCTGGTGGGGCCTCATGGTCCTGGTCTTCGGATCCATCTCGTCGGTCCTGGGTGTCGTCTACGCCCTCCACGAGCACGACATCAAGCGCCTGCTTGCCTATCACTCCGTCGAGAACATCGGCATCATCTTGCTCGGTGTCGGCGCGTCCATGACGGCGCACGCCCTGGGCAACGACGTCATCGCGACGATCGCGCTCATGGCCGCCCTCTACCACACGCTCAACCACGCCATGTTCAAGGGCGAGCTGTTCCTCGGCGCGGGCTCCCTGCTCTATGCCACGGGTACGCGCAACATGGAGAAGATGGGCGGTCTGTTCCGCCGCATGCCGGTCACGGCCGTCTGCTTCCTCATCGGTGCCCTTGCCATCTCGGCCATCCCGCCGCTCAACGGCTTCGTTTCCGAGTGGTTCACCTACCAGTCCCTGTTCAACATCTCGACGCTCTCCGACCCGGTCGTCATGGTGTTCGCCGTCGCCTCCGCGGCCGCCCTCGCCATCACCGGTGCCCTGGCCGTCACGTGCTTCGTGAAGGCCTACGGCGTCTCGTTCGCGAGCAGCCCTCGTTCCCAGGAGGCCGCGAACGCCAAGGAGTCCCCGGCTCCGATGTTGTTCTCGCAGATGCTCCTCGCGGCCATCTGCGTGGTACTGGGAATCGGCTCCCCGGTCATCGCCCCGGTTCTGGGCGACGTCGCCCAGAGCGTGCTTGCCGGCTCCGCCGTCACAGCCACCTCGGGCGTGTCTCTCGTGAACGAGATTTCCGGTGCCGCCACCTCCACCCCCGCGATCGCCATCGCGCTCGTGGTCCTCACCGGCCTCGCGTTCGCGCTGAGGTCCTGCCTCGGCGCCAAGGCCCCCGCTAAGAAGACCGACCCTTGGGCGTGCGGCTACGAGCCCAACGAGCACATGCCCGTCGTCGCCACGAGCTTCGCGTCCGACGTCGAACTCTTCATGGGCCCGCTCTACACCCTGCGCGAGGTATGCACCAAGATCTGCTGGTCCATCGCGCACGTGTTCCAGAAGCTCACCGGTGTCGCCCAGGGCGTCGAGCCCCTGCCCGACCGTTTCCTGGTCGATGCACCGAGCGAGGGTGCCGACAAGCTGGCCGGCCTCGCCTCCAAGATCGAGGGCGGCAACTACTCCGTATACATCTGCTACATCGTCGCGGCGCTCGTGGTCTTCCTCGTGCTCGCCGTGGTCATGGTCTAGAGAGGGGAGAGGATATTATGAACATCGTTCTTGCGATGGCGCAGGGCCTCGTGGTCATGCTGGTCGCGCCCTTCTTCTCCGGCCTCGCCCGTGTGATTCGCGCGAAGATGCACAATCGCCGCGGTCCGTCCATCCTTCAGGATTACCGGGACCTCGCGAAGCTCATGGCGCGTCCCGAGTCCGTGAGTTCCGACTCGAGCTTCGTGCTGCGCATCATGCCGCCGCTGTTCCTCGCGGTGTCGTTTATGCTCGCCATGGGCCTGCCCATGTTCACGCTCCAGAGCCCCATGCCCGTCTTTGGTGACGCCATCACCATCATGTACGCGCTCGCGCTGTCCCGCTTCTTCTTCGCGCTGTCCGGCGTGGATTCCTCCAACGCCTACGCGGGCTTCGGCGGTATCCGCGAGCTCCTCATGAGCGTGCTCATCGAGCCGTCCATGCTCATCGCGCTGTTCACCGTCGCCATCGTGTGCGGCTCCACGGACATTGCGACCATGGGTCAGCACATCGTTACGGGCAACGTCTCGAGCGTCGTCGCCGTTATCCTCGCCGGCGTCGCCTTCGCGGCCGCCTGTTACATGGAGCTCGGCAAGCTTCCGTTCGATCAGGCCGAAGCCGAGCAGGAGCTCCAGGAGGGCCCGCTCGCTGAGCTCTCCGGCCCGTCCCTGGCCATGATGAAGCTCGCCATGGGCATGAAGCAGGTCGTGGTCGTCGCTTGGTTCACCTCCATCTTCATCCCCTGGGGAGAGCCCGCGACCATCGGCGTCACCGCTCTCGTGGGCGCCGTCGTCTTCCTCGTCAAGTGCCTGGTCGATTTCGTCGTCTGCGGCGTGCTCGAGAACTCCGTTTCCCGTTCGCGCTTCAAGGTGCTCGGTAACCAGACCTGGGCCGTCGTCGGCATCGCGGTCCTCGCGTTCGTCTTCGTCGTCGTAGGCGTGTAGGGAGAAGGGAGAAACTATGTCAATCGAATCGAGCTTGTCCCTCTTTGCCATGGTGGCGATCGCCGTCCCCATGCTGGGCTCCCTGCTCATCGTCATGCTGCCGCGTCCCTACGCTAAATGGATCTGCGCCTTTGCCGGCGGCATCGCCACGGTCGCTTCCGTTGGCTTGGCCGCGACGTTTGCCGGAAACGGCATGAACGCGGTCGATGTAACCTGGGCGAGTATGGGCCAGACCTTGGTCATGGGCTTCATATTCGACCGGATGAGCACGCTGCTCGCACCCGCGTTCGTCGCTATCGGCCTGCTCGTCGTCATCTATTCGTTCCCGTACATGAGCGATAAGAATAAGGAGCATCCCGACGCGCCCCGTCGTCGCTTCTACGTGTACTTCTCCACGTTCATCGGCGCCATGGCCGGTCTCGCCTACAGCTCCACCATCGTCGGCCAGCTCGTTTTCTTCGAGATCACCGGTGTGTGCTCCTGGGGCCTCATCAGCTACTACATGACGCCCACGGCCAAGAAGGCCGGTATGAAGGCGCTCATCATCACCCATATCGGCGCTCTGGGACTCTACATCGGCGCGGCCTTCCTGTTCGCCGGAACCGGCACGTTCGCGCTGAGCGCGATCTCCCAGCTCGATTCCGGTATGAAGACCGTCGTGCTGCTGCTCATCCTGTTCGCTGCTTGGGCCAAGTCCGCCCAGTTCCCGCTCTACATGTGGCTGCCCTCCGCAATGGAGGCCCCCACGCCCGTTTCCGCCTACCTTCATGGCGCGTCCATGGTTAAGGTCGGCGTGTGCGTGTTCGCCCGCGCTCTTGCGAGCGCCGGCGATATCCCCGAGATCGTCGGTTGGTTCGCCATCATCGACGCCGTCGTGACCATGCTCTTCGGCTTCCTCATGTACCTGCCCCAGAAGGATATGAAGCGCCTGCTCGCCTTCTCGACGATCGCGCAGCTCGCCTACGTGTTCTTTGGCCTGGGCCTCTCCGTGTTCGGAAGCCAGATGGCGTTTAACGGCGCCGTCGAGCACATCTTTAACCACGCGTTCACCAAGACCCTGTTCTTCCTCATCGCTGGCTCTCTCAGCTTCACGCTGGGAACCCGTATGCTGCCCAAGATCCAGGGCCTCATGAAGAAGTACCCGGTCACGGGCGTGGGCTTTGCGGTCGCCGCGACCGCTATCGCCGGCGTGCCCCCCATGAGCACGTTCTTTTCCAAGTTCCAGATCATTTCCGGTGGCTTCGCGGTTGGTGCTACCAACACGGTCATCTTTGTCCTCGTGTGCGTCATGGTCGTCGAGACCGTCGCCACCTTCGCATGGTTCCTGCGTTGGATGGGTAAGGTCCTGCCCGGTGAGCCGAGCGAGACCGTGGCCGCCGGCCAGCCCCTTCCGCGCGCCATGGCGTTCGTGTTCGTCGTCCTCATGATCATGGTCGTCGTCGCCGGTCCTCTGTCCTCTAGTTGGATGGGTTAGGAGGTAGGACATGGGTTATTCGTTAGTCAATATCCTGGGCGGTCTTCTGATCGTGACCTCCACCATGGTGGTCGTCTCGAAGACCATCCCGTCCGCCATCAAGTGGTACGCGATCCAGTCGGTTGTCCTGGTGGGCGTGCTGCTCACCCTGGGCCTCACCACCGGTGCCACCGAGCTTCTCATGTGGGCCGCGTCGGCCTTCGTCACCAAGGTGATCCTCGTTCCGTTCATTCTCAACCGTGCCTACAAGAAGATGGGTTCGCCTGCCGATAGCACGCTGACCTCCTCCATCAAGCCGGCCTGGACCATCATCCTCACCGGTCTGGAGGTGGCCGTCTGCTTCGCGGTGGTCACGCGCCTGAGCCTGCCCACCGCCGAGGTGGCCACTCCGGCCCTCGCCATCAGCTTCGCGCACTTCTTCGTCGGCCTCACGTGCATCATCTCCCAGCGCAACATCCTCAAGCAGATCTTCGGGTACTGCCTTATGGAGAACGGTAGCCACGTGACGCTCGCTCTGCTCGCGCCCACGGCCCCCGAGATCATCGAGATCGGCATCGCCACCGACGCCATCTTCGCCGTCATCATCATGTCCGCCGTCGTCGTGAGGATTTGGAACGACACCAAGTCGCTCGACTCCCACGACCTGACCGAATTGAAGGGGTAGGCCATGGATGTTTCAATGCTGACGGTCGCCCTGCTCGCTTGTCCTCTCGTGTTCTCCCTGATTATGGCTGCGCTCCCCAAGACGACGTCCTACAACGTCTTCGCGGGGCTCAACACCATCTCCGTCGCGGCGACCCTTGTCCTTTCGGTCGTCACCGCGGGAACCATGCTCTCGAGCGGGCAGAATATCGACGCTTTGGGCCTGTGGCTCCATCTCGATTCGCTCTCGTCGATCTTCGTCCTTCTGGTAGGCATCATCGGGTTCATCACCGGCGTGTACTCCATCTCCTATATCAAGATCGATATCGAGGAGAAGACCATGCCGGCCGAGCGCACCAAGCAGTACTACGCGCTGTTCAGCCTGTTCGTCTTCACGATGCTGCTCGCCTGCCTGTCCAACAACATCATCCTCACCTGGGCGGCGGTCGAGGCCACTACGCTGTCGACCGTGTTCCTCGTGGGCATCTACAAGAACAAGCAGGCGCTCGAGGCGTCTTGGAAGTACGCGATGGTCTGCACCGCCGGTGTGGCCTTCGGCCTGTTCGGCACGCTGCTCATCTACGCGAACGCCGCCGATATCATGCCCAACGCGCATGAGGCCGCCTTCCTCACCTCCATCATGCCCTACGCCGACCAGTTCGACCCGATGCTCGTGCGCCTCGCGTTCGCGTTCATCGTCATCGGCTTCGGCACCAAGGCGGGCCTGTTCCCCATGCACACCTGGCTGCCCGACGCGCACTCCCAGGCTCCGAGCCCGGTCTCCGCGCTGCTCTCGGGCGTGCTGCTCAAGTGCGCCATGCTGGTGATCATCCGCTTCTACTCCCTGTCCATCATCACGGTGGGCGACACCTATCCGCGAACGCTCCTGCTCATCCTGGGCACGCTGTCCATCCTGGTGGCTGCCCTGTGCATCTTCAAGCAGGACGATATCAAGCGCCGCTTCGCGTACTCCTCCGTCGACAACGTCGGCGTGGTCGCGCTGTGCCTGGGTATCGGTGGCCCGCTCGGTATCGCCGCCTGCCTGCTGCACTGCATCTTCCACGGCTTCACGAAGGCGCTCGCCTTCTGCATGGCCGGTAACATCCAGCACATCTACCACACCCGCGACCTGAACAAGATCAAGGGCGTCGTCGAGATCGCTCCCGTCACGGCAGCGCTCACCATCATCGCCCTGCTCGCGCTCGCCGCCTTCCCGCCGTTCGCCCTGTTCATCTCCGAGTTCCTCACCTTCGTGGCCGGCGTTCAGTCCGGTCCCATCTGGGTGGTCGTGCTCGTGGCCATCGGCCTCACCGGCGTGTACTTCGCCCTTACCGGCATCGCGCTCAAGTCCATCTTCGGCAAGGCGCCCGAGGGCATGAAGCGCCACGAGGTGCCCGCCCTCATGATCATCCCCGAGATCGCCCTCGCGATCGTGGTCATGTGGTTCGGTATCGCCACCCCGGTCGCCATCACGAGCGGCGTCGAGGATGCAACGTCCGTCGTTTTGAACCAGAGCGTCGAAGAGCTCCACGAGGCCCCTCTCTACCGCATGGTGTTCAGTTCCCAGACCAAGACAAGTGAGGTGAATTAGCACCATGGCAGAACCTGAAAAGAAGGACTACGCTCGTCGCTGCGAAAGCCACGTCGAGGCCCTGCGCGCTGCAGTGCCGGGCGCTATCGAGAAGGTCGAATGGCAGTGCGAGGACCAGCTGACGATCACCGTCAAGCTGGACCGTCTGCCCGAGGCCGTCCACTACCTGTATTACGAGCGCTACGGCTGGATTCCTGTGATTGTCGGCAACGACGAGCGCAGCCTGTGCGGCCGTTACGCCATGTACTACGTCATCTCCATGGAGGGGGAGGACCCCGGCTGGGTTACCGTGCGCACCGAGGTCGATCCCGCCAAGATGACGTTCCCGTCCGTGACGCCGTTCGTCCCCGCCTGCGTGTGGGGCGAGCGCGAGCTGCGCGACATGTTCGGCCTGATCCCCGAGGGTTTGCCCGACCGTCGCCGCCTGGTACTGCCCGATGACTGGCCCAGCGGCCTGTACCCGCTGCGCAAGGACTCCATGGACTACCGCTTCCGTCCCGCTCCCGCGAGCGACATGGAAAACTACGAGTTCTTGGCCGATACCAAGGGCAAGGAGACCACACTCGTCCCCATGGGCCCGTTGCACATCACCTCTGACGAGCCCGGCCACTTCCGCCTGTTCGTTGAGGGCGAGACGATCGTCGACGCCGACTACCGTCTGTTCTACGTGCACCGCGGCATGGAGAAGGTTGCCGAGACGCGCCTGAACTATGACGCCGTGACGTTCCTCGCCGACCGCATCTGCGGCATCTGCGGCTGCGCCCACTCGGTGGCCTATGCCGAGGCCGTCGAGCGCGCTCAGGGCATTCATGTTCCGCCGCGCGCCCAGTACATCCGCGCCATCATGCTTGAGGTCGAGCGTCTGCACTCGCATCTGCTCAACATTGGCCTGGCGTCGCACTACACGGGCTTCGACTCCGGCTTCCAGCAGTTCTTCCGCGTCCGCGAGAAGTCCATGGACCTGGCCGAGAAGCTCTCCGGTCACCGCAAGACCTACGGTCTCAACGTGATCGGCGGCGTGCGTCGCGACATTTTGGCCGAGCAGAAGCTCTCCACGCTCACGACCATCCACCAGCTGCGCTCCGAGGTTCAGGAGCTCGTCGACGTTTTGCTCTCGACGCCCAACTTCATTGAGCGTACGAGTGGCATCGGCATCTTGGACCGCAAGATCGCACGCGACTTCTCGCCGGTCGGCCCGCTCATGCGTGGCTCGGGCTATGCCCGCGACGTGCGCTTTGACCATCCCTTCGACGGCTACGCCGATCCGGATGTCCAAAAGATGCACGCCGCTACGGCCGACACCTGCGATGCCTTCGGCCGTACCGCCGTTCGCATCCAGGAGGTCTACGATTCGATCGACATGATCGAGACCATGCTCGAGAACTGCCCGTCGGGCCCCATCCTCACCACGGATTGGGAGTACACCCCGCACAAGTACGCCATCGGTGCCACCGAGGCGCCGCGCGGCGAGGACGTGCACTGGGCCATGCTCGGCAACAACCAGAAGTGCTACCGCTGGCGCGCCAAGGCCGCCACGTACAGCAACTGGCCGGTCCTGCGCTACATGTTCCGCGGCAACACCGTGGGCGACGCGGCGCTGATCGTCGGTTCGCTCGACCCGTGCTACTCCTGCACCGACCGCGTGACGGTGACCGACGTCGCCGCCAAGCGCGACCATGTGCTCGACAAGGAGCAGTTCGAGAACGTCTGGCGCGACAAGTCGCCGCTTGCGGGCGAGGGCACCATGGCCGCTCCGCTCGATGAGGAGGCGCTCTAATATGCTGAAGCTTTGGAAGGTCAACGCCAAGGCCGGCGACGCGACGGTCAAGTACCCGTTTGCGCCGTTCCCCACCAACAAGGACATGCGCGGCAAGCCCGAGCACAACGCGGAGCTCTGCATCGCCTGCGGTGCCTGCGGCGTGGCGTGCCCGGCCGATGCCATTCGCATGGACACCGACCTTGCGGCCGATACCATCACCTGGTCGATCGACTACGGTCGCTGCATCTTCTGCGGCCGCTGTGAGGAAGCCTGCCCCATGGAGGCCATCAAGCTTACCGAGGAGTTTGAGCTGGCCGTCATGAGCAAGGACGACCTCACCAGCAAGAGCGTCTATACGCTCGAGCACTGCTCGCGTTGCGGCAAGCCGTTTGCCCCGCACAAGGAGATCGACTACGCTAAGCGCCTGCTGCAAAAGGCCGGCGGCATGGAGGCCGAGCAGGCTGCCCGTACCGTCGGTATGTGCCAGGAGTGCAAGCGCGAGCTCGACGCCCTGCGCGCCGCCTCGGCCGTAAAGACCGGCAACGCGCGCGGCATGGCTGCCAACGAGACGCTTGCGTCCGGTGAGCCCCAGGGCCCCGGCATGGAGTATCTGGGCGGCCACGGCGTGAACCCGGAGTATATCGACCGCGAGCTCAACCCCGATGCGCCCAAGATTCCCGCCGGTCCGGCGCCGGTCGAGGGCATCATCATGGATTTTGAAACGAAGGAGGAGTAACCATGGCCGAACCCACGCTTTTGCCCGAGCGGCTCCAGTACCGCCCGACCAAGATCGAGCTCGACGAGAGCATCGAGAAGGCCAAGGCGACCCTTCTTAAGAAGATCAAGCGCTCGGTGTACGTCTACCGTGTTGACTGCGGTGGCTGCAACGGTTGCGAGATCGAGATCTTCGGTTCCATCACGCCCGTCTTCGACGTCGAGCGTTTTGGCATCAAGGTCGTGCCCTCGCCCCGCCACGCCGATGTGCTGCTGTACACCGGCGCCGTGACGCGTGCCATGCGCATGCCGGCTCTGCGCGCCTTTGAGGCCGCGCCCGATCCCAAGATCGTGGTGTCCTATGGCGCGTGCGGCTGCACCGGCGGCATCTTCTACGACAACTACTGCGTCTGGGGCGGCACGGACAAAATCTTGCCGGTCGATGTCTACATCCCCGGCTGCCCGCCCAGCCCCGCGCAGACCATCTACGGCTTTGCCATGGCGCTCGGTCTGCTGGACCAAAAGCTCCATGCCGAGACCACGGTGGAGGCCGCCGGCGAGCAGGCCGATATCCTGCACCCCGGCGTGCCGTACAAGCTGCGCGTTGCCATCGAGCGCGAGGCTCGCGCCATGAGCGGCTACCGTTACGGCCGCGACCTGGCCAACGAGTTTATGGATACGCTCGAGGGCGCACCCAAGGGCGATATCCGCGGTGCCATGGCGCTGCTCATCGACAAGCAAGATGATCCTCGCCGCGTTGAGGTCTACTCGGCGCTGCAGGATCTGGTGCTGGCCGGGGGTCGCTAGATGGAACTCACGGACCGCTCTGGTTACTTTGCGGGCCCCGGTATGCTCGGTGGCTCCTTTGGCGATGCCTCGCGCGCAAGCGACGAGGCTGCCGAGGGCGTCGCCGACCCTTGCCTGGACCATGCGCCCGACCAGGTGGTCTTTTACGAGCTCACGCGTAAGTTTGTGGAGACCGAGGAAGACGTTCCCCAGGAGGCCTGCGACGTGCTGTACTACACACTCGCCGTGGGCCACCACACTGGCGTGCTCGACTGCTTTGAGCCGCGCCTGTCGGTGCCGGTGGATGTGTTCTATACGCTTATCGACGCGCTGCCGGAGGGGGAGGCCAAAACCAAGTTTGAGGCCATCCGCTCCTTTGGTGAGTGCCAGCTCGACAAGGCGGCGGTACCGTCGCTGCTCGAGGCCTGCGACACGCTGCTCGACGAGCGCGGTTTTCGCGGTTCGGCCAAGGCCGGCATCTCGGTGTTCGACGACGACTTTGGCCTGCATGCCCAGCAGGTCGCGTTCTTAATGAAGTTTCGCGATCTGGTGGAGCGCGTGCGCGATGTGTCGGGCGTGTATCTGACGGGGAGGTTGCAGTAATGGGTCGCGTTGTGGATGGACGTGTGAACGGCGCCCCGTTTGCGGGCATTGTGCTCACGGCGGGAAGCGTGCTGCGTGCCGACGATGCCGCCGGCCCTGTGCTCTCCAAAAAGATGGAGGACGCGCCGCTTGCCGGCTGGTACACCATCGATGGCGGTCAGACACCCGAGGACGACATCATCGAGGTCAAGCGCGAGCGTCCGCCGCGTCTGGTCTTGGTCGATGCTGCCGACATGGCGCTGCCCGTCGGGTCCATCCGTTTGCTCGACAAGCGCGATGTGGCCCGCAAGTCGATGTTCACCACGCATTCGCTTCCCTTGTCGATTCTGATCGAAGAGATTGAGCAATCGTGCGATGATATCGTCTTCGTCGGGATTCAGCAGGGCGACACGGAGTTCTATAACCCCATGTCCCCGGAAGTCTTTGACGCCGTCGACGCCGTGTACGACGCCGTGGCCGCCAACGACTTTTCCCACTTTGTCCGCTTGGGGCAAGAGCAATAGGTTCACTTGTCCCTGCTGATTAGGAAAGAAGTGATTGACATGGCAGATTCCAAGGCAGAATATCCCGCTCCCGATTGCCTGGCACCCGCCGCGATCGAGGCCAAGACCGAGGCCGCCGGCGTGACCAAGGCCAACCTGCCGGTCGCTAAGGCCTTTCTGTTGGCAATGTTCGCCGGCGCGTTCATCGCCTTCGGCGGCCTGTTCTTTACTGTGTTTTTGAGCGACAGCACGCTGGCCTGGGGTGCCCAGCGCGTCGTGGGCGGCCTGTGCTTTTGCCTGGGCCTGGTGCTCGTGCTGGTGTGCGGCGCCGAGCTGTTTACCGGTAACTCGCTTATGGTCTGCGCGCTCAAGAGTAAAAAGATCACCCTGGCTCAGATGCTCAAGGCTTGGGTCGTCGTATGGGTCGGTAACTTTGTCGGTGCCCTGTTCATCGTCTTTTTGGTGTACATGGCCGGCATTTACAAGCTCAACGGCGAGGCGGTCGCCAATTCCATGGTGAGCGTCGCCGCCGGCAAGGTGACGATCGACTGGGTGACGATCTTCTTCCGCGGTATCCTGTGCAACATCTTTGTGTGCCTGGCCGTGTGGATCGGTACCGCCGGCAAGACCGTGGTCGATAAGGTTGTGGGCATTCTGCTGCCCATCGCCGCCTTTGTGGCCTGCGGTTTTGAGCACTGCGTCGCCAACATGTACTTTTTGCCCATGGGCGCCGTGATGCACGCGTTCGGTTATGGTGCCAAGGTCGCCGGCGCCGATGCGCTCAACGCCGCGGGCATTGCGTTTAACCTGTCCGCCGCTACGCTGGGCAACATCGTGGGCGGCGCGGTTCTGGTCGCGCTTGGCTACTGGTTTATCTACGCCAAGAAGTCCGAGGCGTAAGGTACCGTCTGTTTGACGTTGGGCCTCCCGCGGGGCGTTGCCGTGCGGGAGGCTTTTTTGGCCTGGGACTCGTTGCCGGGCTTTTGGCCTGTTGTGTTTGGCTGATGAAAGGGGTAATCGAGATGGCATCTGCTGTGAAGCGTGACGGTCGCGCCGTGGTGACTACATGCGGGGGATGCTATGCCGATTGCGCCTTTGCGGCACGCGTTGAGGACGGTCGCGTGGTGGCCGAGCTGCCGGTTGTGGGGCATCCGTGCGCGGCGCGTGCCCTGTGCGCCCGCGGTCGGCATCGCCTGTCTATGCCGTTTGACGAGCGCGATCGCATTGTGCACCCCATGCGCCGACGAGCTGATGGCTCGGGGTTCGATGCGATTTCGTGGGACGAAGCGTTTGCCCAGATTGCCGAGCGTCTTTTGGGGATTGTTGACGAACGTGGCCCCCGTGCGCTGGGCATGACGCTCGGCGTGCCTTCGTTCGACCGCTACTGGGCCTATCGCTTTATGCATGCGCTGGGCTCGCCCAACGTATACGGTGCCGACGGTGCCTGCGAGGTAAGCCGTCTCACCGGCTGGGAGCACAGCCTGGGTTACAGCCCCGCCTCCGACCTGGCGCATACCGATTGCATCATGTATCTGGGGCGTTCCATCGTCGATTCGTCGACGATGGGGGCTGTTGATGCGCTCAACGATGCCCGTCGCCGTGGGGCGAAGATTATCGTGGTCGACCCCCGGCGCAGCGGCTCGGCCGCACTTGCCGACCGCTGGCTGCGCGTGCGTCCGGGCTGCGACCTGGCCTTGCTGCTGGGCATTGCGCATGTCTTGATTGCCGAGGACCTGTATGACCACGAGTTCGTGACCCGCTATACCACGGGTTTTGACGAGCTGGCGCAGGCGGCCCGTGCTTGGACGCCCGAGTGGGCCGAGTCGATGTGCGACGTGCCGGCCGCAGAGATTGTCGCCACGGCGCGCGATCTCGCTGCCGCCGCGCCTGCCGCTGTGGTGGATGCGGGCTTTCATGGCGGCATCGGTATCGCGTATGCCAACAGCATCCAGACGGCGCGCGCTATCTGCCTGGTCGATGTGCTGCTGGGCTGCATCGGGCACGCGGGCGGTGCCCTCAACCCGCCCACGCCGCTTGTGTTGGGCGACCTCGATCCCGCACGCTTTGCGACGCCGCCGGTGCCGCGCGAGCCCAAGCTTGGGTCCGAGCGCTATCCACTGGTCGATCCGGTGCGCGGCCTGTGCACGACCATCGGTCAGTCGATTCTTGCCGGCGATTTGCGTGGGCTCATCGTCTATGCCAGTAACCCCGGTGCGGGCTATGGCAACGCCGGGGCGTGGCTATCGATTCTGGAACAGCTCGACCTGCTCGTGACAATTGATATTCGCTGGTCCGAGACAGCGCGTGCTTCTGACTTCGTGCTGCCCGACGTGACGTATCTGGAGGCCGACCGTGGCGTGGGCACGGTCGTGGGCGCCAATGATTCGCGCGTGTTCTACCGCAACGCCGTGCTGCCCGTGTTGCATAACGACACGCGTCCCGGTCGGGAGATCTTTGCCGGTTTGGCGCAGGCGTGTGGCGTGGGCGAGTACTTCCAGTTTACGTCTGACGATCTGGCGGCTGCTCAGGTGGCGCCTTTTGGGATCAATCTGGACGAGCTCAAGGAGCGCGGCTGGGCCGACACGGGCGTTGCGTTGCCGTCGCGTACGGGCGAGCCAGCGATTCCCTTGGATGGCGGCAAAATTGCGCTGGCAAGCGACGTATGGGAACGAGCCGGCCTGGGTCGTGTACCCAACTGGATCGCTCCCATGGTGGAGCCGGGCCCGGGGATGTTTCGCCTCATTAGCGGTAACCGTCCCTTTGAGTCGCATACCTCGCGAAGGCTCGCGGCCCAAGGTGCCGCCGAGGCTGGGTCGGACCTGGATGCCGTGCAGATGAATGCCGATGCTGCTGCGCACATGGGCATCGCCGGCGGCGAGATCGTCGAACTCGTGAGCGATATGGGCCGCGACCGCGTGCGCGTGGAGACGACGCCGTATCTGCATCCGGCGTGCATCTTCACCTCGGCCGCCCCCGGTGGGCGTTCGTTTGGCGCCGATGCCGGTGGCGCTCAAGCCTTGGGCGTGGGCCCGCTCGACCATACGCCGTTACGTTGGGACCCGTTGACGGGTGCCGCGCTCACCCAGGAAAACGCCGTTCGCGTGGAAAAGATTGTCGCGCGCGGGGATAATGACGAGTAATTGACTCAGCTGATGTATTCGACTGATCCACGTTTCTTTTGAAAGGCCGCACATGAGCGATAGCCAGAACATGTCCGATGAGGTGCGCGCCCGCTTGCGCGCCATTCCTTCCGTCAACGAGCTGCTTGCCGAGTGGCCGGTGGTGAAGGCGGCGGGGGAGACCTGCGACGCGGTGGCCCATGCTGCTGTGACGGCCGAACTCGACGAGGAGCGCGCCGCGATTCGTGCCGGTGCTGCCCCGCGCTCTAAGCGCGAGCTGGCCTCGGCCATCGAGTGGCGTGCGCATCGCTCCGCACTGCCGAGCCTGCGCCCTGCCGTCAACGCCACGGGTGTGGTCATCCATACCAACTTGGGTCGTGCCCCGCTCGCGGAGTCGGCGGCAAAGGCCGTGGCCGAGGTCGCACGTGGGTACAGCACGCTCGAGTACAGTGTGGACACCTGCTCGCGCGGGTCGCGCAAGGAGCACGCCGCGCAGCTGATCCACTCACTCACCGGTGCCGAGGATGCGCTGGTCGTCAACAACAACGCCGCCGCGGTGCTGCTGGTGCTGGCGACCCATGCCGCAGGCAAAGAGGTTATCGTCAGCCGCGGCGAGCTTGTCGAGATCGGCGGCAGCTTCCGCATCCCCGACGTCATGGCGGCTTCGGGCGCCAAACTCGTCGAGGTCGGCGCTACCAACCGCACGCATTTTTGCGACTACGAACGTGCCATCACGCCCGATACGGCGATGATCCTCAAGGTCCATCCTTCTAACTATCGCATCGAGGGTTTCCACGAGGAGGTGGGTTCTCGGGAGCTTGCCGCCCTGGCCCACAAGCACGGCCTGCTGTTCTATGAAGATCAGGGCTCGGGGGCGCTGTTGCCTGACGACATCTTGGTGCGCGGCGGCGAAGAAACCACGCCGGCTTCGGTTTCGGCAGGGCTCGATCTGGTGTCATGCTCGGGCGATAAGCTGCTCGGTGCCGCACAGGCGGGCATTATCATGGGCCGTCGCGATCTGGTCCAGGCCTGCGGCGCACATCCGCTCATGCGCGCTCTGCGTCCAGGCAAACTGGCTCTGTCGGCGCTCGAGGCCACGCTGCGTATCTACATGGACGGCGCCGATGTTGCCCATCGCGATATTCCGGTGCTCAGCATGCTTACGCTGCCGCAGGCTCATCTGAAGCGTCGTGCCCGCAAGCTGCACGATCGTATGGTCGCCGGCCTCGATAAGGCGGGTTGCCCGTGCGCCGTTCAGGTGGAAATCGTCGAGGAGTCGTCGACCCCCGGCGGTGGCTCGCTGCCCACCGTGGAGCTGCCCACGATGTGCGTGGCCGTCTGCCCGGTCGACGGGCGCCTGTCCGTCGATGCGCTCAAGCGCTCGCTCGTCCAAGACTTCGATACGCCGGTCGTCACGCGCACCTCGCACGACCGCATTCTGTTTGATGTACGCACGCTCGTGGGCGACCGCGATATCGAGACGGCGGCATCGACGCTCGTCGCTTGCGTTGAGAAGGCGGTCGCACGATGAGTGAGGTTCAAGCGCTGGTGGAGTGTCCCGTTATCGTTGGCACGGCGGGCCACGTCGACCACGGTAAGTCGGCACTGATCGAGGCGCTGACCGGCAAGAATCCCGACCGTCTGGAGGTTGAGCGCCGCCGCGGTATGACCGTGGAGCTGGGCTTTGGCGAGCTGGCGCTGCCGAGTGGCAAGATTGTCGGCCTGGTCGACGTGCCGGGCCACGCGCATTACTTGCGCGCTATGGTGCAGGGTGCCACGGGCATCGACGTGGCCGTGCTGGTGGTCTCTGCCGTTGAGGGTGTAATGCCGCAGACCCGCGAGCACGTGCATGTGCTGGAGCTGCTGGGCGTTACGCATATGGTGGTGGCGCTGACGATGTGCGACCTGGCCGACGCCGAGATGACCGAGCTTGCCGAGCTCGATGTCGATGACTTTTTGTCGGGTACCGTGTTTGCGGGCGCGCCGATTGTGCCCGTGTCGTCTAAGACGGGCGCGGGGATCGACGGGCTGCTTGCGGTGCTCGACGAGCAGGTTGCCGCTTGCTGGGACGCCTGCCGCGACCGTTCCGATCGGAGCGATGCCGCGCCGCGTCTGCCCATCGACCGCTGCTTTACGATTAAGGGTGTCGGCACCGTCGTGACGGGAACGCTGCACGATGCGCCGGTTGCGGTGGGCGAAGAGCTCGTCGCGCTGCCGTCGCGTACGGTCTGTCGCGTGCGCGGGATTCAGGTGCATGGCGATACGCCGCGGGCATTGTCCGGTCAGCGTGTGGCGCTCAACTTGGTGGGCGATGCCGTCGCCGCGCTCGATCGCGGAGAGATGCTCGGCGTGCAGGGTCGCTTTGGCCAGACGATGCGCTTTATGATGGTGTTCACTTACCTGGGCCGCGAGGGTGCCAAGCCGCGCGTGCTCGAGTCGGGCGCGCGCGTGCATGTGATGGCGGGTACGGCCGAGGTTGTCGGTCGCATCATGTTCATGGAGGGCGAGGCCCCCATGGCGGTGGGCGAGACCCGTATTGTTCAGGTGCGCTTGGAAAACTCGCTGCCGCTACGTGCCGGGGATCATGCCGTGGTGCTGTCCTATTCGCCCGTGATGCTTATCGGCGGCGGGCGCGTGCTGCTTTCGCGCTGCCGTCGCTCGCGCGAGCTTGCCGAAGGGGAGCGTTCGCTGTACGCGGCGCTCGAGTCCGGCGATATCGCGGGCAGTGTGGGCGCTTGGCTGGCGTTGCAGACGCTGCCGGTTACGGCGATTGATGTTGCCGAGACTTTGGATCTTGGAGTCGGCGAGGTCGATGCCGCACTGCGCGGGTTGGTGGCGCAGGGCTCCGTTCGCAAGCTTGCCGTGGGTGATGCGGACCTCTTGGCGGACGCCGTGGTGCTCGATGCCGCGATGGATGCACTGGCGGCGACCCTGTCAGCCATGCACGCGGCGGCTCCCAAGGAGACGGGCTTTACGCCCGGCGCCGTTGCCCATGCTGCGTGGCCTACCGCTGACGATAATGTTGCCGCAGCCCTGATTTCCGAGGGCTGCTCGCGTGGCGTGTGTGCCTCCGAGGGCGCTGAGGTGTTCGACCCACACTCCGCCGCCGCTGCGGCGCGTGTGGTGCGCGAGGCCTGCGAGCGCATCGTTTCCTTGCTGGACGAAGCTGGCCTCGATGCGCCGACGCTGCCCGAGGTTGGCGAGCAGTTGCAGCTCGATCGCGACACCATGACGCGAGCCCTGCGCGAGCTTTCGCTCAACCGCTCGATTGTGAAGGTCGAGCGCGATGTGGCCCTGTCTGCAGCCGCTGAGGACCGCGCGCGTGAGCTCGTCGCTGCCGCTATCGAGGCTGCTGGTGGCGCTGCTACCACGAGTGTGCTGCGCGAGGCCTTAGGTGTGTCGCGCAAGCGCGCCATCAGCATCTTGGAGCACCTGGATGCCGTGCGCTTTACGGTGCTCGACAAGGAAGCCGGCGGCCTGCGCTCCCTGCGCTAGATTGGCTGCTCTGTTTGGTAAAATACCGGCGCACTTGGGAACGGATGGGCTCCGGTGGGCTCCGCGGTCCTCAAAACCGTTGCGAGGCGTGCAAAACGTCTTGGATGTGTTCGATTCACATACGTTCCCGCCATACGCTACCAGCGCTTTTGTGCTCGCGGTCTTGCTGCGTGCCGCAAAGGCGCTGTTTTGTTTTTGCGCGAGCTTTTCGTAGTGTCGCTATTTCGGCGGCTGTATTTAGCTTCGTGCACCGGGTTTCGAGCATGCCGATGGAGGTGGTTTGCCGTATGACTACCGTAAGACGTGCCGATCTTTCTTGCGTCGTCCAGGCGGGCGGGTTGTCGTCGCGTATGGGCTGCGATAAGGCGCGCATGGCGTTTTGCGGCGAGCCTCTCATCGAGCGCGTGCTGGGTCGGCTGGCGCCAGTTGCCGGCGAGTTGGTCGTGACGACTTCGCGTCCCAGCGAGCTTGCCTATCTTGAGGAACTTATGTTTGATGGCCTGCGCCCCCGCGTGGTGATGGACGTCGACGGTCCCGCCGGTGCCATGCGCGGCATCGCGAGCTCGTTGGCCGCGGCCCGATTGCCGCTCGTGGCGATCGTCGCCTGCGACATGCCGTTTGTCTCGCCGGAACTGATCGGCGCGCTTGCCGATCGTGTTGAGGCCGAGGCGCTCGATGTGTGCGTGCCGCGCGAGGAGCGGGGGATTGAGCCGCTTTGCGCCGTCTGGCGCTGTGACGCGTGTGCGCCGGTTGCCCACGAGCTGCTCGCCTGCGACCGCCAGCGCATTCGCTGCCTGATCAATCGCGTTCAGGCTGGTTATATGGATGAGCCGCAGATTGTTAAGGCCGCGGGCTCGACGCTCTGCTTCGAGAACGTCAATACGCCCGAGGAGTTTGCGGCGGCCGAGTTACTCGCCTAGACGATGGGAGATGCCATGTCTCACGATATTTGCCCCGACACGGGAGAGCCTTGCACTTGCGGCGGGTCCGAACCCTGTACCTGCGGTTGCGGTGGCTGTTGACATACCGCGGAAGAGGAAGCGGCCGCCGCGGCGTATCGTGAGGCACACCGCGAAGGCCCGTCCAGTGATGCCCCCGATCGCGAGCGCAAGATCATCGTATCGTTCGACAGTACCTTCGATGTGATGGAATGCGAGCAGCTGTGCCTTGCCGCCGGTGTGCCCGGGCGCATCATGCCGCTGCCCGGCTCCATCACCGCCGGCTGCGGCCTGTGCTGGGCCATGCCGTTCTCGGGCGATGCGCTCGCCGCCTTCCGCGCTGCCACCGAAGGCCGCATAACCCCCGCCGACTATCATCAGCTCGTCCTCTAACCGCCAGCACCACCACAAAGGTGCCTGCCCTCAATGTGGTGGTTTGGAACACGTAGACGAAACAGGTTTGAAACACGGGTTTTGCACGTCTGGTGCTTAAAAACGCTTCTACCTGCATCGTAATCAAAACGAAACATCTGCTCGTCGGCTTATGCGAAACTTTGCTGCAACAGTGCGATATTATCCATACTCGATAAAGTTCGCGGTGCATAGGGTGCCGCGACCGACATTTTTCGTTTCCCATCATTGGAGGAAGCATGAGCTACACGCAGAAAGTTCTCGACGAGCTCAAGGCCCGCTATCCCGAGCAGCCTGAGTTCATCCAGGCCGCGACCGAGATCCTCGGCACCATCCAGCCGGCGCTCGACGCCCACCCCGAGTACGAGGAGGCCGCCCTGCTTGAGCGCCTCGTCGAGCCCGAGCGCATCGTCATGTTCCGTGTTCCCTGGGTCGACGACCAGGGCAAGGTCCAGGTCAACCGCGGCTACCGCGTCGAGTTCAACTCTGCCATTGGACCCTACAAGGGCGGCCTGCGCTTTAACCCGACGGTCACCCTGGGCATGCTTAAGTTCCTGGGCCTGGAGCAGATCCTCAAGAACAGCCTGACCACCCTTCCCATGGGCGGCGGCAAGGGCGGCTCCGACTTTGACCCCAAGGGCAAGTCCAACAACGAGATCATGCACTTCTGCCAGTCCTTCATGACCGAGCTCTATCGCCACATCGGCCCCAACACCGACGTTCCCGCCGGCGACCTGGGCGTTGGCGGCCGCGAGGTTGCCTACCTGTTCGGTCAGTACAAGCGCCTGACCAACGAGTGGACCGGCGTCCTCACCGGCAAGGGCCTCTCCTTTGGCGGCTCGCTCGCCCGTACCGAGGCCACCGGCTACGGCCTGGTCTACTTTGTGGACGAGTACCTCAAGAGCCGCGGCGATTCCTTCGAGGGCAAGAACGTCGTCGTTCACGGTTCCGGCAACGTCGCCATCTACGCCGTCCAGAAGGTCGCGCAGCTCGGCGGCAAGGTGCTGGCCTGCTCCGATACCCACGGCTGGGTCGAGGATCCCGACGGCATCGACTACTCTGTGCTCGAGCACGTCTACAACAAGAAGCGCTCCGGCCACGACAAGGGCGTCACGCTCGCCATGTACGTTGACGAGAAGCCCAACGCCGTGTGGCACGAGGGCGACGGCCGCGGTGTGTGGCAGCTGCCCTGCGACATCGCGCTGCCCTGTGCTCGCGAGAACACGCTGCTGCTCGAGGACGCCCAGGCGCTCGTCGCCAACGGCTGCAAGGTGGTCGGCGAGGGCGCAAACATGCCCACGACCATCGAGGCCACGACCTACTTCCAGGAGAACGGCGTCGCCTTTATGCCCGGTAAGGCTGCCAACGCCGGCGGCGTGCTCGTGTCTGGCCTGGAGATGAGCCAGAACGCCGAGCACCTGTCCTGGACCTTCGAGGAGGTTGACGGCAAGCTCGAGCAGCTCATGCGCGGCATGTTCCACAACGTGGACGACACCGCCAAGGAGTATGGCCAGGAGGGCAACTTTGTCATGGGCGCCAACATCGCCGGCTTCCTGAAGGTCGCCGACGCCATGCTCGCCCAGGGCGTCTGCTAAATCCAGCTCGACATAGCAACTGATGAGGCTCCCAGTCATCTTGGCTGGGAGCCTTTTCTATCCCGGAGGACTCCTCATAACTTGCGGTGGAATACGGATTGTTTTGCGTTCCAGAACGGCTAATCAGTCCGTATATCACCGCAAGTTATGGATGGGTGGGTGGATTTTGTCCTAAAACGGTGTGCGGCCCCTCGTTTGGTACACTTAAAAGTACTGGACAAGTGAAGAGATGGGGGAGAACGTGCTCAAGTTCGGTACCTACGTCCGTGTTGGAAACGCGGCCGAAGCCTATGAGCTCTTGCAGAAGAACCGCAACAACAAGATTGTGGGCGGCGGCATCTGGATGCGCCTGGGTTCGCGTCGTGTGGCGACGGCGATTGACCTTTCGGCCTGTGGACTCGATCAGATCGAGGAGACCGAGACCGAGTTTCGCATCGGTGCCATGTGCACCCTGCGCCAGCTCGAGCGTCATGCCGGGCTCAACGCGCTTGTCAATAATGTCTTCGAGTTCGCCGTCCACGACATCGTGGGCGTGCAGCTGCGCAACACCGCCACGGTGGGCGGCAGCATCTACGGCCGCTTTGGCTTCTCGGACGTGCTCTCCGCCTTTCTCGCGCTCGACTCGTACGTTGAGCTGACGGGTGCCGGCCGCGTGTCGCTCGCGGAGTTCGTGCGGATGGGCTACGTGCGCGACGTGATCGAGCACGTCGTGGTCGTCAAGCACGACTACCGTGCGAGTTATGAGGCCGTGCGCAAGGCCGCGACCGACTTCCCCTCGCTCAACGTCACCGCCGCCTGGTGGGATAACACCTGGCATGTCACCGTGGGCGCCCGCCCGCTGCGCGCGACCCTGCTGCAGGGCGAGGCATGTGGCCTTACCGCCGAGCAGCCTTCCGAGGACGAGCTGCGCGCCCTGGCCGCGTCCGTACGCGCGCTGAGCTACGGCACTAACCTCTGGGGCTCGGCCGACTACCGCCGCCGCATCTCGGCTCCGCTTGCCGTCCAGGCCGTGCGCCGCGCCGCCGGTATCGAGCTTTCGGCCGCGCTTGCCCGCGAGCTCGAGACCGTGCGGATCCCTAAGTTTGCCACGGACGAGTATTCCTGCCGCCGCGTGCCCGGCGTCGATTCTAGCGAGGTGCGCTAATGGCTGCCAAACTCATCGATCTTTCCTTTACGCTCAACGGCCGTAAGGTCAAGGTTCAGATTGCCCCCGACACCATGCTCTTTGCGCTGCTGCGCGAGCAGGGTTGCGCGTCGGTGCGCTGCGCCTGCGAGACCACCAACTGCGGTCTGTGCACGGTGTGGCTCGACGGCGACCCGGTGCTGAGCTGCTCGGTTCTCGCTGCGCGCGTAGAGGGCCGCTCCATCACCACCCTCGAGGGCCTCAAGGCCGAGTCCGAGGCGCTCGCCCGCGCTATGGCTGCCGAGGGCGCCGAGCAGTGCGGTTTTTGCGCCCCCGGCCTCATCATGAACGTGCTGGCGCTCGCCCGCGCCGCCAAGGAGGACCCGAGCCTCGTCGCCACGCGCGAGGAACTCTCGCGCCAGCTCGCCGGTAACCTGTGCCGTTGCAGCGGCTACGAGAGCCAACTGCGCGCCATCGTCCGCTTCCTCAACGAGTCTGGCGTACAGGTGGGCTTTGAGATGCCCGAGCTGCCGGTCAACGACACCAGCTGCGACGGCGTCACCTACAAGCAGATCACCCACAAGCAGCCCAAGAAGGACTCGAAGGCCCTGCTCGAGGGCCGTCCCGTCTACACGGGCGATATGGTGCCCGCCGGCGCGCTCATCGTCAAACTCAAGCGCAGCCCCTATGCCCGCGCCAAGATCCGCTCCATCGACACCTCGCGCGCCCTGAAGGTGCCGGGCGTCGTGGGCGTCTACACCTACGAGGACGTGCCCAAACGCCGCTTTACCATTGCCGGCCAGAGCTATCCGCAGCCGAGTCCCTACGACCGCTTGATTCTCGAGAACCTCGTGCGCTATCAAAACGAGGAGGTGGCGATCGTCGCCGCCGAGACCGAGGAGGCCGCCGACAAGGCGCTCAAGCTCATCAAGGTCGACTATGAGGTGCTCGAGCCGTTGCTCGACTTTACCCAGGCACTCGATAACGACATCGTGGTCCACCCCGAGGGCGACGTGACCTTTATGTTCCCGCAGGGCGGCGACGTGTCCCGCAACCTGGTGTGCAGCGGTACCAGCGATTATGGCGATCTGGACGAGGCGTTCGCCCAGAGCGACATCGTCTTTGAGCGCACTTACACCAGCCAGGCCACGCAGACCGCGCCCATGGAAACCTTCCGTGCCTTTGCGACGACCGATGCGTTCGGGCGTATCTCGGTGACCACCTCTACGCAGGTGCCCTTCCACGTGCGCCGCATGGTCGCGCAGTCGCTCGACATTCCGCAGTCGCAGGTGCAGGTCATTAAACCGCGCATCGGCGGCGGCTTTGGCTCCAAGCAGACGGGCTGCTGCGAGATCTTCGTTGCGTTTGTGACGCAGCAGACCGGCCGTCCGAGCTACTGCTGCTACACCCGTGAGGAGACCATCACTGCGGGCAACTCGCGCCACCAGATGCAGATGACCGTTAAGCTGGGCGCCATGAACGACGGCACCATCACGGCCATCGACCTGCATACGCTTTCCAACGCCGGCGCGTACGGCGAGCACGCCACCACGACGATCGGCCTTTCGGGCCACAAGAGCCTGCCGATCTACAACCATGTGAAGGCGAGCCGCTTTAGCTGGGACGCCGTCTACACCAATACCAACCGCGGCGGCGCGTATCGCGGCTACGGTGCCACCCAGGGCCAGTTTGCCGTGGAGAGCGCCGTCAACGAGCTCGCCGACATGCTGCACATGGACCCCGCCGACCTGCGCCTTAAGAACATGGTGCACGAGGGCGAGGTCATGCCGCAGTACTACAACGAGAAGCTCAACGCCTGCGCGCTCGACCGCTGCCTGCTGCGCGCGATGGACATGATCGGTTGGCGCGACAAGCCGCTGGCCGTCGACCTGGGCGACCGCGTGCGTGCTCTGGGCTGTGCGCTCACCATGCAGGGCTCGGGCATTTCCAACGTGGATATCGCCGGCATCGACATGCGCCTGGAAGAGGACGGCTTCATTACCATCGGCACCGGCGCCACCGATAACGGTATGGGCGTCGACACGATCCTGGCGCAGATTGCCGCCGAGGAGCTGGGCGTGGAGAGCTCGCTGATCGTGGTGCGCGGCGTGGACACCGACGTGTCGCCGTTCGACGCCGGCTCGTACGCGAGCTCCGGTACCTACGTGACGGGCCTTGCCGCCAAGAACGCCGCGACCGAGCTGCGCGAGAAGATTTGCGCCAAGGCGGCCCAGATGTGGGACGTTGACGTCGTCGACGTGGTCTTCGACGGCCAGTACGTGCGCCTGTCCGACGAGCGTGCTGCGCGCGAGCAGAACTGCTACCTCACGCTGCGCGACTTTGCCAACCTGTGCGTCAAGAACATCGAGGGTGGCGACGCGCTGACTTCGCACGCCTCTGCCTGCCTGCCCGTTTCGCCTCCGCCGTTTATGGCCGGCATTGCCGAGGTCGAGGTCGACAAGGCCACCGGCAAGGTGACCGTGGTGGATTACGCCGCTGCCGTCGATTGCGGCACCGTGATCAACGAGGCGCTCGCGCGCGTCCAGGCCGAGGGCGGCATTGCCCAGGGCATCGGTCACGCGCTCTACGAGATCGTCGAGCATGACGACCGCGGTCGCCTGCGCACCGGCAACTTTATGAGCTACAAGCTGCCTACGCGCCTGGATATCGGCAGCATTCGCGTGGCCTTTGAGCCGAGCTACGAGCCGACGGGCCCGTTTGGCGCCAAGTCGATCGGCGAGGTCGTCATCAACACGCCGCTCGCCGCCGTGGCCTCGGCCGTGGCGCACGCCACCGGCCACCAGGTCCGCTCGCTGCCGATCACGCCCGAGAAGGCCCTGCTGGGGGAGTAGCGGGTCGGCGAACAAGTCGTAATTGGCGGGGCGGGGCAACTCGACCCGCCTTTTGCACTCGTGGTGAGGTCGTGAGCCTGTAAAACGTGTGCGTGCGCTTGTCGCTCGTATCTGCTATCATTCCTAGTCTGTGCGCTCATGCGGGCGTGGCGGAATTGGTAGACGCGCCAGATTTAGGTTCTGGTGGGATTCCCGTGAAGGTTCGAGTCCTTTCGCCCGCACCAACGCATCTGCGTCGGCCCTGGCCGTCGCGACTCTTTGTTGCATAAAGGTACCAGCACCTCAGATAAGCTGGGCAGTATGAGGAGGAACGTGTTGAACATCACCGCTTCTGACGTCAAGGACGCCAAGCTCACCGCTACGGTCACCATCCCGGCCGCCGACGTCGACGCCGCGATCAAGAAGGCTTACAAGGACACCGCCAAGAAGTACCGCTTCCCGGGCTTCCGCGCCGGTAAGGCTCCCCGTCCGGTTATCGACTCTGCTCTTGGCGCCGAGGCTACCCTCGCTCAGGCCACCAACGACCTGATCGCCGCCAACGAGCCCGCCGTCCTCAACGAGCTGGACATCGTCCCCACCAAGAACGGTGACTACAAGGACCTCGACCTCGCTAAGGATCACGAGGATTACACCTACACCGTCGAGTTCTCCCTGCGTCCTGCTGCCGAGCTCTCCTCCTTCGACGCTGTCGAGATCGAGATGCCCCCTGCGGAGGTCACCGAGTCCGAGATCAACAACCAGGTCGAGATGCTCCTCAACTACCGTGCCACCTTCGAGGACGTTGAGGGTCGCGCCGTCGAGGCTGAGGACTACGTCACCGTCGACCTCAAGGCCGTCGAGAACGCCGACAACTTCGCTGCTGAGGGCCGCATGCTCATCGCCGGTAGCGACAGCAACCCCGCCGAGTTCAACGAGGCCCTGATCGGCGCTAACGTCGACGACGTCAAGACCGTCACCTGGACCGACGAGGTCGAGGAGGGCGAGGAGGCCGAGACCCACACCGTCGAGGTCACCGTCAAGGGCATCAAGGTCCGCAACACCCCCGAGCTCACCGACGAGCTCGTCAAGTCCGACTTTGGCTTTGACAGCATCGAGGCCATGCGCGACGCCATCAAGATCGAGATCGAGCAGGACAAGGCTTCCCGCCTCCCGGCCGAGAAGGAGAACCGTTGCGTCTCCGCTCTCGCCGAGCGCCTGCAGCTCGACGAGATGGATGCCGACTACGAGCAGTCCGTCTTTGAGGAGCTTGGCCAGAACTTCCTGTCCAACCTCGCTGCCCGCGGCATGACCCTGGACACCTGGCTGCCCGCTTCCGGCCTGACCATGGAGCAGTTCATCGGCGACCTGCACAAGCAGGCCAACGACGTTGCCCGTGAGTCCCTGGCGCTCGACGCTCTCGCCCGCGAGCTCAAGATTGAGGTCACCGAGGACGACATCAACGCCGAGTTCGAGAAGGCCGGCGTCAAGGACGTCGAGGCTTCCAAGGCTGAGTTCATCGCCGATGGCCGCATGCCTGCCGTCCGCGAGTCCATCCGTCGCTCCAAGGCCGTCGACCACCTGGTCGAGAACGCCAAGGTGACCGAGGTCGACGAGACCGCCAAGGACGCCGAGTAATTCTCGCCACCTTGCCCACGAGCGCATGCATGCGCCCGTGATGGGGTAAAGTTATAAGCCGATTATCCGGTTGCTTCGTACGGTGCCAGCCAATGCATAGCATGCGGGCACCGTACGTTTATCTAGAACCAATTTGGTCCGCAAGAGAGAAATGGAGATGCGTATGATCGCTAAGTTCGATTCCGCCCTCGTGCCATACGTTATCGAGCAGACGCCGCGCGGCGAGCGCAGCTACGATATCTATTCGCGCCTGCTCAACGATCGCATCATCTTCTTGGGCGAGGAGATCAACTCCGTCAGCGCCAACCTGGTCGTTGCCCAGCTACTGCATCTTGAGAGCCAGGATGCCGAGAAGGATATCTCGCTCTACATCAATTCGCCCGGTGGCGAGGTTTACTCCGGCCTGGCGATTCTTGACACCATGAACTTCATCAAGCCGCAGGTCTCCACCATCTGCGTCGGTATGGCCGCGTCCATGGCCGCCGTGCTGCTTTCGGCCGGCGCTAAGGGCAAGCGCTTCTGCCTGCCGCACTCCAAAGTCATGATTCACCAGCCCAGCGGCGGTGCCCAGGGTCAGCAGACCGAGATTGAGATTGTGGCCGAGGAGATCAAGAAGACCCGCCGCGAGCTCAACCAGATCCTGTCCGACGCCTCGGGCCAGCCCATCGAGAAGGTCCAGGCCGATACCGAGCGCGACAACTACCTGACCGCTGCCGAGGCCCTCGACTACGGCTTGATCGACCGTATCGTCACCTCGCGCGACATCGCCGCGAAGGACGCCTAGGATGGCAGGTAACATGCAGGACAACTTTGACGAGAACGGCAACCCCATCCGCTGCTCCTTCTGCGGAAAAGAGCAGGGCCAGGTCCGTCGTCTCGTAAAGGGTCCGACCAACATCTTTATCTGTGACGAGTGCGTCGCCGCCTGCTCCGAGATCCTTGAGGAGTCGCTGGCTTCTGACTTTATGGACGCTGCCCGCAACGGCAAGCTGCCGGGCTTCCTCAACGACCACGGCCAGGCTGCATCCCAGCCCGCCGTGGACCCCGAGGCCGAGGGCTTTGAGCTCGAGGACGACCGTCAGGTCATCACGCACGTGCCGACGCCGCACGAGATCTATGACGAGCTTTCGGCCTATGTTATGGGTCAGGAGGACGCCAAGCGCGCCATGTCGGTGGCCGTGTACAACCACTATCGCCGCGTGATCGAGGGCGGCGCCGCGGTGTCTGCCTTTGACGACGGCATGGGCTCGCAGTTCGACGACGATATGGACGAGGTAGAGCTCGCCAAGTCCAACATCCTGCTGCTCGGCCCCACCGGTACCGGCAAGACCCTGTTGGCCCAGACGCTCGCGCGCATCCTCGAGGTGCCGTTTGCTATCGCCGACGCCACCGCACTCACCGAAGCCGGTTACGTGGGCGAGGACGTGGAGAACATCCTGCTCAAGCTCATCAACGCCGCCGATGGCGATATCGAGCGCGCGCAGGTCGGCATCATTTACGTGGACGAGATCGACAAGATCGCCCGCAAGGCCGAGAACCTCTCCATCACCCGCGATGTCTCGGGCGAGGGCGTTCAGCAGGCGCTGCTTAAGATTCTTGAGGGCACGGTGGCCAGCGTTCCGCCCACCGGCGGCCGCAAGCATCCCCAACAGGAGCTGCTGCAGATCGACACGACCAACATCCTGTTCATCTGCGGCGGTGCTTTTGTGGGTTTGGATAAGATTATCGCCGACCGCGTTGGCAACAAGGGCGTAGGCTTTAACTCCGAGATCGCCGGCCCCACCTCGGTCGACGAGAACGACCTGCTGCGCCAGGTGCTCCCGCAGGACCTCAACGCCTTTGGCATGATCCCCGAGTTCGTGGGCCGTACGCCCGTCGTCACCCAGACGCAGGCGCTCGACGAGGACGACCTGGTGTCGATCCTGACCGAGCCCAAGAACGCCGTGGTGCGTCAATACCGCAAGATGTTCCAGCTCGAGGACGTTGAGCTTGAGTTTGAGGATGCCGCACTGCACGAGATCGCCCGCATGGCGCTCGCCCGCAAGACCGGCGCCCGCGGCCTGCGCTCCATCTGCGAGGACGTGCTGCAGCAGACGATGTTCGACCTGCCCAGCGAGGAGGGCGTTTCCAAGGTCATCGTGACCGAAGCCTCCGTAAAGGGCGAAGAGCAGCCCCAGCGCATCTACGGCTAAAACCTGTCAAAACGTCTTTGTCGATAGCCTCCGACCATCCGCGGTCGGAGGCTATTTTATATATACGCAATAACCCCAACTACCTGTGCTATTCTGTGTGTTTGTTTAAGCCAAAGCGAAGTCAATTCAGACTGAAGTAATCGATACCTAAGGCGCGTCCGCCTGCTTGGTTTTCGTAGATTCCGCACGAGCCGAAGAGCACTTAATGTGCTCTTCGTGCGAGCCAGGACCTGACCGAGCGAAAACCAAGCAGGCGGACACGCCGGCGGGACAGGGAGAGATATATGGAAGAGATGCCCAAGAACTACGATCCGTCGACTAACGAGCCGGCGATTCTGCAGAAGTGGCTCGAAGGCGGCTACTACAAGCGCCGCGAGGGCGTGGGCGACTGCACCGTCACCATTCCGCCTCCCAACGTGACCGGCAAGCTCCACATGGGTCACGCCACCGACGACTCCATCCAGGACGCCATCGTCCGTATGGCTCGCATGCGCGGCAAGTCCACGCGCTGGGTGCTGGGCACCGATCACGCCGGTATCGCCACGCAGACCAAGGTCGACAAGAAGCTCAAGAGCGAGGGCATCAGCCGCCTGGAGATTGGCCGCGATAAGTTTGTCGACGCCTGCTGGGACTGGACCCACGAGTACGGCGGCATCATCGTCGAGCAGATCAAGCGCATGGGCTGCTCCGTCGACTTCGACAACGAGCGCTTCACCATGGACGAGGATTACGCCCAGGCCGTGCGTAAGGTCTTCTGCGACTGGTACCACGACGGCCTGATCTACCGTGGCAAGCGTATCGTCAACTGGTGCCCCAACTGCACCACCGCCATCTCGGACGACGAGGCCGAGTATAAGGACGAGAAGGGCCACCTGTGGCACCTGCGCTACCCGCTGACCGAGCCGGTCAACGGCCAGGACTACATCGTCGTCGCCACCACGCGCCCCGAGACCATGCTCGGCGACACGGGCGTTGCCGTCTCCCCGAAGGATCCCGAGAAGGCTGCCTTTGTGGGCAAGACCGTCAAGCTCCCCATCGTCGACCGCGAGATCCCTATCTTTGAGGATTGGCACGTCGACGCCAACTTTGGCTCCGGCTTCGTCAAGGTCACCCCGGCTCACGACCCCAACGACTACGCCATGGGTCAGGCCCACGACCTGCCGCAGATCAACATCTTCGACGAGCACGCGGTGGTCGTCGAGGGCTACGGCGAGTTCACCGGCATGAACCGCGACGAGTGCCGCGAGGCCGTCATCAAGTGGTTCGAGGAGCACGACCTGCTCGATCATGTCGAAGACCTCGACCACTCCGTCATGCACTGCTACCGTTGCGACTCCGCCCTGGAGCCGTGGCTGTCCGAGCAGTGGTTCGTGGCCGTCGACAAGCTCAAGGGGCCGGCGCTGGACGCCGTCAACTCCGGCAAGGTCACCTTCCACCCCGCGCGCTGGACGCAGACCTACACCACCTGGATGGAGAACCTCAAGGATTGGTGCATCTCGCGTCAGCTGTGGTGGGGCCACCGCATCCCCGTGTTCTACTGCGAGGACTGCGGCTGGGAGGACGCCCTGACCGAGGACACCGACGTGTGCCCCAAGTGCGGCGGTCATCACGTGCATCAGGACGAGAACGTGCTGGACACCTGGTTCAGCTCGCAGCTGTGGACCTTTGCCACGCAGGGCTGGCCGCAAAAGCCGGAGCTGCTCGAGGGCCATCACCCCACGACGGCGCTCGTCACTGCGCGCGACATCATCGCGCTGTGGGTCGCCCGCATGGTCATGAGCTCGCTGTACTTCCTGGACGAGGTTCCGTTTAAGGACGTCGTCATCTACCCGACGATCCTTGCCAAGGACGGCAGCCGCATGTCCAAGTCCAAGGGCAACGGCGTTGACCCCATGGACCTCATTGGCTTGTACGGCGCCGACGCCATGCGCTTCAACTTGCTCACGCTGTGCACCAACAACCAGGATGTCAAGTTCGACGCGAACATCGATAAGAAGACCAAGAAGCTCATCGACAGCCCGCGCACCGAGCAGGCCAAGTCGTTTGTGACCAAGATCTGGAACGCCAGCCGCTTCCTGCTTATGAACATGGAAGGCTACACGCCCGGCGAACCCGTCGTGGAGACGCCGGCCGACGCCTGGATGTTCAGCCGCCTTGCCAAGGCCGTGAAGATGGTCACCGAGGGCATCGAGAACTACACCTTTGGCGACATGGCGCGCGGCGTGCAGCAGTTCTTCTGGAACGAGGTCTGCGACTGGTACGTCGAGGTCACCAAGGCCCGCCTGAAGGGCGAGGGCCGTCTGCAGGCTCAGCGCAACCTGATCTTTGTGCTCGACACCTCCATTCGCCTGATGCATCCGCTCATGCCGTTTGTCACCGAGGAGATCTGGGACAACATGCCGGCGAGTGTGCTCGACCTGGACGCCGAGGGCAACGTGAACCGCGCCGAGGCGCTCATGATCGCCAAGTGGCCCGAGCCCGCCGACTACGACAAGTATGTTGACGAGGACGCCGAGCGCGCGTTTGAGCTGTGCCGCACCGTCGTGTCTGCCGCTCGCGCCACGCGTTCGCGTTATCGCTTGAGCCCCAAGGCCGAGCTCGACGTGGTCGTGCGCGCCGGCGCCGAGGACATCGAGAAGCTCGAGAGCCTGCGTTCGACCATCGAGCCGCTGGCGAACACCGCTTCGCTGGTCATGGGTACCGACGTCGAGAAGCCGGCTGCGAGCATCGCCGTGGTCGACAGCGGTGTCGAGGTCTTTGTGGTGCTCGAGGGCAAGGTTGATCTTTCGGCCGAGAAGGCGCGCCTGGAGAAGGAGATCGCCGCTGCGCAGAAGGAGCTCGCCGGCTGCGAGAAGACCCTTGCTAACGAGGGCTTTGTTGCCAAGGCCGCGCCTGCGGTGGTCCAGAAGAAGAGGGACCGTGCAGCTGAGCTCAAGGAGATCCTGGTGGCGCTGACTGCTCAGGTTGCTGACTTCTCGTAGGTGTTACTGGGGGACGCGTCCCGATGCTTTGCTCTCCGCTGCGGACAGTCCTGCGCAAGACGGACAGCACATTAAGTGCTGTCCTTTGCGTGCGGAACTTGCGGCGAGCAAAGCATCGGGCCGCTCCTAGTTCGTTTACGTGGTTTTTTTGCATCTGGCGTGTTAGGGCCACTGGGTTGTGGCCTTGATCTTGCTGCAACCGGGTAAAGGCTGATATTGTCAACGTGACGGGCTCATTCATTTTGGTGGGCCTCTTTTTCTGTTATGGGGGACTTTGGGTTATGGCTAAGCGTTCGGGGTCGTATGTCGTTCCTTTCTCGTTTGAGCTGCTTTCATTTGATGAGGCTGTTGGGCTTGCTGCTGATACGGGGCGGATTTCTGGGGATGCTGGGCCTCTGCTTGAGACGGTTGTCGATATGCTCGATGAGCTGGGGCGTCCGGATGAGTATTTCGATTGCATCCAGGTTGCCGGTACCAATGGCAAGACTTCGACCACGCGTTTTTCGGCTGCCATCTTGCGTGGTGAGGGGCTTAAGACGGCGCTGTATACGTCGCCGCAGCTTGTGCGTTACCCCGAGCGCATGGAGGTTGACGGGCGCGTTGTGAGCGACGAGGCCTTTGCCCGTGGCGTTTCTGCCGCCGTCGAGGCAGGTCGTCGTGTGAATGCGTGTCGTATTGCGGCGGGGGAGCGTGCCTATGCCATCACGCCGTTTGACCTGCTGACGGCTGCCGCACTTGTCGTGTTTGCCGAGGCCGCGGTGGATGTTGCCGTGCTCGAGGTTGGTATGGGCGGACGTTGGGACGCCACGAGTGCGACAGATCCCGTTGCCGTTGCCATTACGGGCATCGGGCTCGATCACACGCGCATTCTGGGCGACACGCTCGAGGCCATTGCGGGGGAGAAGGCCGCGGTCATCAAGCCCGGACGCCTGGTTGTTCTGGGCGAGGGCACGCATGAGCCGAGCGTTCAGCGCGTGATGGATGCGCGTTGTCGCGAGTGCGGCATTGTGCCGCTGGTGGTGAACCATGCCACGACCAAGGTGCCGGCACATGTGGGCGACACGGTTGAGTTTAGCTGTACCACGCCGCGTGCGATCTATACGTCGAGCATGGTCAAGCCGGCGTATCAGCCGCAGAATGCCGCGTGCGCGATTATGCTGTGCGAGGGGTATCTGGGTCGCGAGCTTGACCACGATGCGCTTGATGCGTCGCTTATGGGTTGCCCCACACCGGGTCGCTTTGATGTGCTGGGGACCGATCCGCTCAAGCTGATTGACGCCTGCCATAACCCCCAGAGCTGCGAGAACTTTGTGAGCGCACTGGACGAGATCGATCCGTGCGTGGAGAACCGCCCCACGCTGCTGTGTGCCGCGCTGGCCGATAAGGACGTGGCGGGCATTGTCGATGTGCTGATCCCGGCTTTCCCGCGCGTGGTTGTGACTCAGACCGATTCCGATCGCGCCCTGCCGGCAGAGGAACTCGCTGCCCTGGTGGACGCCGATAAGCTCGCAGGTGTGTACCCTAGTGTATCCGAGGCTCTCGCCGCCTTCGATGCCGTGGGCGAGCCCTTCGTAGCCGCCGGCACCATCACCCTAGCCGGCGAAGTAGCGGGGCTGCTGCGCTAGCCCCATTTGCCGGGTAGCCAATTTGGGACGGGGCCCCGAATTGACATGCTTGCCACGAAATGGGCCTATCTACTACGTTTGACCGGATACCCCCGACCACGCCGAGACTTGTGAAATTAAAACCGCAGGTAGAAGGCTTGCAGATTTTCAAAAAAGACCCGCATGGTCGACCCATGCGGGTTAAACGTAGTAGATGGCCCGCTTTCGTGGCGCAGCTCTAGTCTTTCAAATTGATCGACTTGGCCCCTTGGCAGTTGCGGTGAAATAGTTCCTGGATTTTGCCTACGTGGGCCCATCTGGGAACTATTCCACCGCAACTTATTGAGGGGCTATTGGGAAGGGGCTAGTCTAGGCGGACTAGGTCGTGGGGGTAGGCGTTGAGAATCTCGACGCCGGACTCGGTCACCAGGGCTAGGTCCTCGATGCGGACGCCGGTGCGGCCGGGGAGGTAGATGCCCGGTTCGATGGAGAACGTCATGCCCGGCTCTACGACCTGCTCGTTGACGAGCGAAACGTCGCCCGGCTCGTGGTCCTGCAGGCCGATCGAGTGGCCCAGGCGATGCGTGAAGTACTTGCCGTAGCCAGCGTCCTCAATCACGTCGCGCGCGGCACGGTCCAGGTCGCACATGCGCACGCCCGGTGCGATGAGCGCCTCGGCGGCCTCGTTGGCGCGGCGCACGATGTCGTAGATGTGTGCCGTCTCCTTGTCCGGCTCGCCCCAAAAGAACGTGCGCGTCATGTCCGAGCAGTAGTTGCGGCGACGTCCGCCAATGTCGAACAGCACCACATCGCCGCGCTTGAGTACGGTGCCGTCGGGCTCGTGATGCGGGTCGCCGGCGTTGGCACCAAAGCTCACGATGGGCGGAAAGCTAAAGCCTTCGCAGTCGTGCTTGCGATACAGGCCGAGCATCTGGTCGGCAATTTCGTGCTCCGTTACGCCTTCGTTGACGAGCTTGATGGCGTCGGCCATTACGGCGTCGTTAGCGGCCGAGGACATGCGCATGAGCTCCTGCTCGGCGGCATCCTTGTGGGCGCGTGCTGCGGTGACGGCAAAGTCGCCCAGGAAGAACTCGCTCGCGGCGTGACGATCCATAAGGGGCAGCAAAAAGCCGGAGCGCATGACGGTATCGATGCCGAGGGGCTTGGATGGATTGACCTCGCGAGCGATGGCGTCGGTCACGACGTCGGTGTCGTTGTGGTAGGCCACGCGGGCATTGTCGTACTCGGGCAGCTGATGCAGGGCGTTAATCAAGATTACCGGCTCGGCATCGCGTGCGAGCAGCACGCCGCAAAAACGCTCGAACATATCGGCATAAAAGCCGGTCAGATAGTAGATCGACCACGGGTCGTTCACAAGCAGCTGCGCGCCGGGGTGCTGAGCCTCGAGCGCATCGAGCACGCGCGCCACACGCTGGTCATCGACATGTGCCATGAAACATCCTTTCGCTAGGGTGTCACCATGGTATCCCCAACGCCAGGGTAGTCAATTTGGGACGGGGCTATTTTAGCTGTGTCAAACATGCGGAATGATAGGTAAAAGTAGTCATAAGAGGGTCGTCCCGAATTAGCTGCTTTCAAAACTATGGCGGATTACGGGGCTGGACCTGTATTACTTGACCATTGGAAAAATTGCGAAATTAAAACCGCAGGTAGACGGCTTATCAAAAATCGAAAAATGCCGGTATGGATGGGGGTCTCCGAATCAGCCCCGTAATCCGGCATAGTTTTGAAATGGCACTAAAGTAGGCACAATCTAAATATCGATCCCAAGGCAAGTTGCGGTGGAATAGTTCCTGGATGCCGGGGTTTTGGCGGAAATCAGGAACTATTTCACCGCAATTGAGGAGGGGCGGGGTGGATGGCGGGGTAGCTAAAAGAGCCCCGTCCCAAATTAACTGCTTAGGCAGGGTCGATGTCCATGCTGGCGATGAGGTCGGTACCGGTGTCTAGGAGGTTGGGGAGGACTACATCGCTCATGCGGATGGGGGCTTTGACCTCTAGGCCGCGGATGAGGTCCATCGCCTGGGCGTGGAGTTCGAGCGGGATGGTTTCGGCCGTGCGCACGGGCAGCAGCGCCTCGTCGCCGCCGGATACGGCCACGGTCGTGGTAAGCACGCGCATGGGACAGGTGAGCTCCTGATGTGCAAACTTATCACCGCGCGGGCAGCTGTTGCCGGTTACGGAGCGTACCTCTACCACGGCGCCGTCTGCGCTGCGCTCGACCTCCACGGTCAGGAGGCACTCGGATGGGCAAGTGGTGCAGTTGAACTGCAGCGTCTCGATTGTATTCGTGCTCATAGTCTATGCCTCCTCGACGGGATCGACGGATAGGACAATCTCGCTGGCACCCAGGTTGAGCGCTTGTTTGATGACCTTTGCCGGCAGCGGGAAGCTTTCCATAACGCTCGGCATAAACGCGCGGACCTTGCCTGCAAGCAGTTCCTCGTCGCCTGCCAGAATACGCACGCGGGCGGCGTCGACCGGTCGGCGCACGCGGAAGTTCAGGTTGGTGAGCGCCGCAGCCGTAATGCGTCCCGGCAGTGCGTATCCCGCAATGCCAGCAGGGGAGACGGTGAGCTCGCAGTCCGGAACGGCGCCCGCGCCGGTTCCCAGCGCGTACGCCGCCGCAGCTGCGCCAGCTCTCTCGGACTCACACGTTACGTTGTCGGCCAGGTCGTGCACGTGCAGCACGTTGCCGCAGGCAAAGATGCCCGGCACGCCCGTCTGCAAGCTCTGGTCCACCACGGCGCCGCGCGTACGTGGGTCCAGCTCCACGCCTGCGGCAACCGAAAGCTCGTTCTCGGGAATCAGCCCCACCGAAAGCAGCAGTGTGTCGCACGGAACGATGCGCTCGGTCCCGGGAATGGGTGCAAGATGCTCGTCGACTTGGCTCACCTCGACAGCCTCCACGCGATCGTGTCCAATCACGCGCGTGACCGTGGTCGACAGATGCAGCGGAATGCCAAAGTCGTCCAGGCAGTTCTTGACGTTGCGGCGCAGGCCGTTGGCGTACGGCATGAGCTCGTACACGCCCTCGACCGAAATCCCCTCGAGCGTGCAACGGCGCGCCATGATCAGCCCGATGTCACCCGAGCCCAAAATGACGGCGCGCGAGCCGGGTTTAAGGTTTTCGATATTGATGTATCGCTGCGCCAGGCCCGCCGTAAACACACCGGCGGGACGACTGCCGGGGATCTTGATCTCGCTGCGGGTGCGCTCACGGCAACCCATGGCAAGGACGACCGCGCGCCCGGTGAGCTGCAACATGCCGGCGGGGCTCATGAGCGTGACGGTATGGACCTCGGTGTCTTCTGCAGGCTCGCCTGAATCAATCCCAAGCACCATGCTGCCCAAGAACAGCGCAATGTCGGTTGCGTGCACCTGGTCGATAAAGCGCTGCGCGTACTCGGGACCGGTGAGCTCCTGTTTAAAGTGCGACAGGCCAAAGCCGGGGTGGATGCACTGGCGGAGGATTCCGCCCAGGTGCTGTTCGCGCTCCACGATGGCCACGCGTGCTCCGGCCTTATGCGCGGCCAGCGCTGCAGCCATGCCGGCGGGGCCTCCTCCGATGACGACCACGTCGAAGGCCTGCGTTGCTACCGACGCTATGGTTCCGGCCTCTGCGCGTTTGTTGCGCATATCAAACGTCGCCATTCTAGCGCACCCCCTTCAGTGGTCCCTCGACCAGCCAAGATCCAGCATCTTCCAACAGCACTTCGCTGGGGTCGCAGCCCAGCTCGCGGGCAAGGATCGCAACCACGCGGCTCTGGCAAAAGCCGCTCTGGCACCGACCCATGCCCGCACGGCAGCGCCGCTTGACGCCCTCGACCGAAACCGCACCCGGGCGGCGTCGAATCGCGGCCACGATCTCGGCCTCGGGCACTGTCTCGCAGCGGCAGACGATCTGCCCCCATGCAGGGTCGGACTCAATGAGCTCCTCCTTGCGTGCAAGCGGCGCGAGGTCAAAGTCGTCCTGCGCGCGGCGGATCGGGTTCCAATCGGCACGTTCGCGCAGGGCTACGCCGGAATTGCGCAGTACCTGCTCCATGCGCTCGGCAATGGCCGGTGCGCTCGCCACGCCCGGCGACTGGATGCCCGCCGCCTGGAATAGCCCCGGCACCACGGCCGACTGCCCAATAAAAAAGTCGTTTGTACCCTGAATGACCGGGCGCCCGCCGGCGAACGCGCGCACCACGCGGCGCGTGTCCAGATCGGGCACCAGCTTGCGCGCACCGGTCAGGAGCGCGTTGATATCGGTCGCGTAGGTCTGTGTATCGCCCGGCTCGCGCACGGCGGCGGTCGCGGTAATCACGGTGTTGCCGTGTACGGTACCCGTGACGATAACGCCCTTGGACACCGGCGTGGGAACGGGGTAGAGTGGCATCAGCGCGCGCGGTTCTTTGTCCAGCACCACGATGTTGCCCTGGCGCCAGACCATCTGGAACTCCTCGGCGCCCGCCATATTCGAGATGTCCGCGGCGCCGTTGCCCGCGGCGTTGATCAGGTAACGGCAGCGCACGTTGCCAGCTGGGGTCGCCAGCGTAAAGTGCGCGTCGTCGCCCGACCCCGCGACTTCAATCACCTCCACGGGTGCGGAGCGCATAAACGTCACCCCGTTGGCCACGGCGTTCTCCAGTGCGGCGATGGCAACCTCAAACGGGTCGACAAACCCAGTCGAGGGACACCACAACGCGCACGTTGCATCGGCACTGGCGCGCGGCTCTAATTCGTGGATGCGGTCGGGTCCGACGATTGACAGCTCGGGTACCCCGTTGGCCAGGCCATTCTGGCGCAGCTTTTCCAGATGCGCGCGGTCCTCGTCGTTAAAGCTCAACACCATCGACCCGGTGCGGCGGAACAGAAAGTCCAGCTCCTGCGCCCACGTACCGTACAACTCGCAGCCACGGGCGTTGACCTGCGCCTTTACCGTGCCCGGCACCGGATCGTAGCCGGCGTGCACTAGGCCGCCGTTGGCCTTCGACGCACCCAGCGCAATATCGTTCGCCGCCTCGACTACGCAAATGGACAGTTCAAATCGCGCGAGCTGCCGCGCGATGGCGCATCCGGTAATGCCCGCGCCCACAATCGCGATATCAAACGTTTCTGCCACGGTGCCTCCCAGACGAGTTGACAGGCTGTCAATAAGACTATCCTACGGTCTGCACACTCCCAGCGCGGCGGCAATGCGGTGAACAGCCCCGCAACACCCGCCAACGGCAGGCGAGGGGAGACCCGGCACGGATGTTGGCCTCGTCTGCCGACAGCTACGGCAACCGTTCGTCTCGATCTGTAACAGTTAGACGAGGATTTGGGTTCTAGATGTTACAGATCGAGACAAACTTTCAGGCGGATTTTGAATGTCTCGATTTGTAACAGTAAGAGGGGTTTTGGGGCCCAAGATGTTACAGATCGAGATTGAAGTCGGGGAGGGACCCCTGTGTCTCGATCTGTAACATCTAGACCCGGATTCCGCTCCCACCTGTTACAGATTGAGATGTTTGTGTCCGCACCAGCCCCGCGCCTAGCCGTGGTCCCATATAAACAAACCCCGTGGTAAACTTGACCGGACTGTTAATATTCCGAAAGGTACCCGTAATGTCCAAGTACATCTCCGAGCTCATGTCGCCGCAGCTTATGGGCGTCGTCTATGCCTTTGTCGGCTTTATCATCGCCCTGTATGTGCTGTCGGTCGTCTATGTGTTCATCGACGCTCGCCGCCGCGGCGCCAGCGCCTACGTGGCATGGGGCATCATCGCCCTTATCCCGTTTGTAGGCCTCATTGCCTACCTGGTCCTGCGCCCGCACTCCTACGCGTCCGACCGCGAGGAGCAGGAGCTGGACATGGCCCTGCGCGAGCGCCAGCTTGCCCAGTACGGCACCTGCCCGCAGTGCGGCGCGCCCATCGAGAAGGACTTCGTCGTCTGCCCGGTGTGCGACACCCAGGTTCGCAACGTATGCCCCAGCTGCCATCGCCCGCTCGATGCGCACTGGAAGGTCTGCCCCTACTGCCGAACTCGCATTCAGTAACGCATCCATCGCCGGGCCGGCCGCAAGCCACGGACACGCTGTAAGCCACGCGCGCCCCGCAGTCCCACCCCACACGATGAAGCATGCGTAGAAAATCGCCCGCCGTGCCATTAAGGTGCGGCGGGCGCTTGTATACCAAGGCAACCTGCCTATAATGATGCAAGTTAAAACGCCGAGCGCATCGCACGCACTTGCATCAGGCATCCGAGAGGAGAAAACATACCCATGAAGGCACTCTACAATGACGGTTCGGTGGCCGAGCTTCCGCAGGACGAGGTCACGCACGTCATCCGTCACTCCGCCGCGCACATCATGGCGCAGGCCATCAAGCGCCTGTACCCCGAGGCCGACTTTGCCTACGGTCCTGCGACCGACAACGGCTTCTACTACGACGTCGACCTGCCCGAGGGCGTCAAGATCAGCGAGGACGACTTCCCCGCGATCGAGGCCGAGATGAAAAAGATCGTCAAGGAGAACCTCAAGTTCACCGTGTACGAGAAGCCCCGCGCCGAGGCCATCGCCCTTATGGAGGAGCGCGGCGAGAAGTACAAGGTCGAGCACATCGGCGACCTGGACGACGACGCCCGCATTACCTTCTACCAGCAGGGTGACTACATCGACATGTGCGTCGGCCCCCACATTTGCTACACCAAGGCGCTGAAGGCCTTTAAGCTCACCGGCGTCTCGGGCGCTTACTGGAAGGGCGACAAGGACAACAAGATGCTCACCCGCATCAACGGCGTCGCCTTTGCCACCAAGGAAGAGCTCGACGAGCACATGCACATGCTGGAGGAGGCCAAGAAGCGCGATCACCGCAAGATCGGCCGCGAGATGGACCTCTTTATGATGCGCGACGAGGCCCCCGGCTTCCCGTTCTTCCTGCCCAACGGCATGATCCTTAAGAACACGCTGCTGGACTACTGGCGCGAGATCCACCACAAGGCCGGCTACGTGGAGATCTCCACGCCGCTCATCATGAACAAGCAGCTGTGGAAGACCAGTGGCCACTGGGACCACTACAAGGACAACATGTACTCCACCGTCATTGACGACGAAGAGTACTGCATTAAGCCCATGAACTGCCCGGGCGGCGTGCTGGTGTACGCCTCCAAGCCGCACTCCTACCGCGAGCTGCCCATCCGTGCCGGCGAGATTGGCCTGGTGCATCGCCACGAGCTGCGCGGCGCCCTGCACGGCCTGTTCCGCGTGCGCTGCTTTAACCAAGATGACGCCCACCTGTTTGTGCGCCCCGACCAGCTGACCGACGAGATCGTGGGCGTGGTCAACCTCATCGACTCCGTGTACCAGAAGTTTGGCTTTAAGTACCACGTTGAGCTTTCCACCCGCCCCGAGGACTCCATGGGTTCGGACGAGGACTGGGCGCGCGCCGAGGAGGGCCTGCGTACCGCTCTGGAGAAGCTGGGTATGGACTACGAGGTCAACGAGGGCGACGGCGCCTTCTACGGCCCCAAGATCGACTTCCACCTGGAGGATTCGCTCGGCCGTACTTGGCAGTGCGGTACCGTGCAGCTTGACTTCCAGATGCCGCTCAACTTTGACCTGGAGTACGTGGACGCCGACGGAACCAAGAAGCGCCCCATCATGCTGCACCGCGTGTGCTTTGGCTCCATCGAGCGCTTCATCGGTATTCTGATCGAGCACTTTGCGGGCAAGTTCCCCACCTGGCTCGCCCCCGTGCAGGTCAAGGCGCTTCCCGTCTCTGAGAAGAGCCGCGACTACGCCCACGAGGTGTGCGCCAAGCTGGAGGAGGCCGGCATTCGCGTGGTCTGCGACGACCGCGACGAGAAGATCGGCTACAAGATCCGCGAGGCCCGCAGCATCGACCGCGTGCCCTACATGCTCATCCTGGGCGAGAAGGAGGTCGAGGGCGGCAACATCTCCGTCCGCGATCGCTCCAACGAGACCGTTCAGATGAGCGTTGACGAGTTTGTTGCCAAGGTGACCGAGGAGATCAAGACTCGCGCCTAGCACAAACCATACAAGAATTAACAAAGGCGATCGTCCTCGCGGGCGGTCGCCTTTTTTGTTATCTATAGAAGAAAAGCCGCTGGTTAGGGCGGCTTTTTTTGTTGTGCAAAAAGGTACAGGTTTTTGTAGAGGCGTATGGAGATGTGTCCGTTCGCGCTGCAATTTGTGTAATCTGGGAAAAAGTGAGCAGTTTGCTCGTATAATGAGCAACGTCGAAAGATACAAAAACCTGTACTTTTGCGACTGCGCCTAGCTGCGAGCGAGAAGCCTGTTCTAAACGCCCTTGCATTTGCGTGCATCGCAAATCCAAAAGAGGCGGCGAGAGATGGAACAGACAATGCGGCGCCAAGAGCAGCTGCCCGGTGCCTTTAGCGGCGCCACCACCAACAGCCAGCACGGCCGCGTCCGCTGGTATCTGGTCCACACTCCCAACGGTAAAGAGCGCGAGACCTGCGAAAAGGTCCGCCGCATTATCCCGCACAAGCTGATGCAGGACGCTTTTGTGATGCAAAAGGAGTTCTGGTTTAAGCGGGACGGCGCCTGGTCGCTCCAAACCAAACCCATGTACAAGGAATACTTCTTCGTCGCCACGCGCGATGCCGCTCTGCTCGATAAGGCTTTGGCCCACTTGAGCTTTGGCTGCCGCATTGCCGGCAGTAGGGAGCGGGCCTATGCGCCCATGCCGGACGATGCGCAGGACTGGTACCGCAGCGTGCTCGACGACAACGGCGTGGTGCGCAACAGCGTCGCCCGAATAGAAGACGGCGTGCTGCACATAGAGCAGGGTCCCTTGGTGGGGCAAGAGGCCCGCGTTAAAAAGATCGACCGTCATAAACGCTGGTGCCTGGTAGACGTTAGCGAGGGTGACTCCGCATTTAGGGAGCTGCTACCGCTTGACGTTCCCAGCAAAACGTAAGGGAGACGTTGCACCAGCAATTCATTTGGTTTTTGGATTCATAGATGGGGGGGGTTCCTGGGGACAGGAACGTGAGTTTTATTGTGGCTGCTAAAGAAGTAACAGAGAATAATGCGCCTGCGGGGGCCGCGCTGATTGCGCAGGCCATGGACCGGCGCGAGGGCGCTGGTCGCTACAAGGCCATGCAATCCATCATGGACTGGGACCGCTCGCGCCTGGCCTACCGGGCCGTCAAGCGCACGTTCGACATCGCGTTCAGCGGCTGCGTGTTGGCCGTCATCGCCGTACCCAGCCTTGTGCTCGCCGCGGCCATCCGCCTGGAGAGCGAGGGCAATCCCTTTTACAGCCAGATTCGCGTTGGCCAGACCTACCCCGACGGCAGCCTGTCAACCTTCCGCATGTGGAAGTTCCGCTCCATGTACAAGGACGCCGACGAGCGCCTCGCCGAGCTCAAGGAGCAAAACGAGATCGCCGGCGCCATGTTCAAAATGAAGAATGACCCGCGCGTCACCAAGATCGGAAAGTTCATCCGCAAGCACTCCATCGACGAGTTCCCGCAGTTCCTGAACGTTTTCCTGGGCCAGATGTCCGTCGTGGGCCCCAGACCGCCGCTGCCGAATGAGGTGGCGGAGTACACCGAGTACGACCTGCAGCGCCTGGCCGTGAAGCCGGGTATCACCGGCTGGTGGCAGGTGACCGATCGCAATGACACTGATTTTGACGGGATGGTTCGCCGCGACCTTGAGTACATCGCCAAGCGCGGCGTCATTACCGATCTCAAGATCGTTCTTCTCACTGTTGTTGAGGTGTTTACCGGTGGCGGAGCGAGCTAGTCATTCTGCTGCCAATTGAATGTTCGGCTATTTTGAAAGTAGATTGTTTTGTTGAATACGGAAATCTTCGAAAAGTATCAGCGATGGATGGAATGCTGCAATCATTGTGAAGACTTGCAGGGTCTATCCGAAAACGACATTAAGGACTCTTTCTTTCGCGAGTTGTCTTTCGGCACCGGCGGCCTACGCGGCAAGCTCGGACTCGGTCCCAACCGGCTTAATGTCTATACCGTCGGTAAGGCCACGCAAGGTCTTGCCGATTACTTGAATAACTCTTTTGATAGGCCGTCTGTTGCGCTTTGCCGGGATACGCGTCACGGTTCCGAGGAGTTTGTGCGTCGGGTGGCTGAGGTGCTCGCAGGCAACGGCATTAAATCCTATCTGTTTGAGCGCGTCGAGCCCACGCCCGCATTGAGTTTCGCCGTCCGCGAGTTGAATTGCTCGGCCGGCGTCAACATCACCGCTTCGCACAACCCCGCGGCATACAACGGCTATAAGGTCTACGGCGCCGACGGCTGCCAGATTACCGTCGAGGCGGCGGAGGCCATCCAGGCGGCCATCGACCCCGTCGACTGCTTCGATGGCGTAAAAGCGATGGCGTTCGATAGAGCTCTGGATGAGGGGCTGGTGCAGTGGGTTCCCGAGAGAGTTCTTGACCGTTACATAGAGGAGACGCTCGAGGTCTCCACGGGCGAGGACTGCTCGGCGCTCCGCATCGTCTACACCCCGCTCCACGGCGTCGGCCTGGAGTGCGTGTCCCGAGTGCTCGAGGGAATCGGCGTGGCCGATGTTGTGACCGTCGACGAGCAGTGCGTGCACGACGGCGACTTCACGACCTGCTCGTATCCCAACCCCGAGGTGCGCGAGGCGCTGAAACTCGGGCTTGAGTACTGCGACAGGGTGAAGCCCGACCTGCTCCTGGCGACCGACCCGGATACCGACCGCGTCGGCATCGCCGTTCCGCATGCCGGGGAATACAGGCTGCTCACCGGCAACGAGGTGGGCTTGCTCCTGCTCGACTTCCTCGCCTCCAAGGCGGACGGGTCCGATGCGGACATGGGTCGCGAGGTCGCCTGCACCACCATCGTCTCCGCGCCCATGGCAGACGACGTCGCGCGTGCCCGCGGCCTCGAGCTGCGCCGCACGCTCACCGGCTTCAAGTTCATCGGCGAGCAGGTCGGCGTGCTGGAGTCCGAGGGGCGCGAGGACGACTTCCTCATGGGCTTCGAGGAGTCCTACGGTTATCTCGCGGGCACCTCCGTGCGCGATAAGGACGCCGTGGTCGCCTCCATGCTCATCTGCGAGCTCGCTGCCCACTGGAAGAAGAGGGGGATGGACCTCTACGAGGCCATGGAGCGCCTCTATGAGGAATACGGCTACTGGTCGAGCGCTCTGCTCGGTCAGGCATACGAGGGACCCGAGGGCGCGTCCGACATGTCCGCGATGATGTCCGGTCTTCGAGATCACGCTCCGGCGCAGATCGGCGCCACCGCCGTCGCGGAGCGCATCGACTACGCCCAGGGCGCGCCGATGCCCGTCGTCAACCCGTCCGACGAGCCCCAGCGCCTTCCCGAGGCGGACGTCCTCGAGTTCAGGCTCGCCGACGGCTCGCGCGTCCTGTTCCGTCCCAGCGGCACCGAGCCCAAGGCCAAGGCCTACGTGTTCGCGAAGGGCGCCGACCGCTCCGAGTCCGAGGCCAAGCTCGCCGCGCTGGTCGCGGACGCCAAGTCAATCTTGGGAGGAACCCGATAATGATCCACCTCGTCCTGCTCTCCGGCGGCTCGGGCACGCGCCTGTGGCCGCTCTCCAACAGCACCCGCTCCAAGCAGTTCCTCAAGGTTCTGCGCGATGCGGACGGCAACCACGTCTCCATGGTCCAGCGCGTCTTCGGACAGATCGGCGCCGTCGACGCCGACATCGATATAACCATCGCCACCTGCGCGAGCCAGGAGGAGTCCATCCGCCGCCAGGTGGAGGGCGGCTACGCGCTGGTGCTCGAGCCTGAGCGCCGCGACACCGCCCCGGCCATCATGCTCGCGTGTGCGCATCTCGCGCTCGAGCAGGGTGCCGGCGAGGGCGACACCGTCATCGTCATGCCCATCGACAGCTACGCGGACCAGGCGTACTACGACAGCGTCGTCAAGCTCGACGAGGCCGTCCAGTCGGATTTCGCCGAGCTCGTCCTCATGGGCGTGGAGCCCACCTACCCCAGCGGCAAGTACGGCTACATCGTGCCTGCGACGGGTGAGGGCTGGCCCCGCCGAGTCGAGCGCTTCACCGAGAAGCCCGACGAGGGGACCGCACGGGAACTCATCTCCCAAGGGGCCCTCTGGAACTGCGGCGTGTTCGCGTTCAGGCTCGGCTGGCTCACCGGCCTCACCGCCAGGTACCTGTCCTGCGGCATCTTCGATGAGTTCCGCTCCCGCTATGCGGAGCTGCCCAAGAACTCCTTCGACTACGAGGTCGTGGAGAGGGCGTCGTCCATCGGCGCGGTCTCCTACGCGGGCGAGTGGAAGGACCTGGGCACCTGGAACACGCTAACCGACGAGATGGCGGAGTACACCTCCGGCCGCGTCGTGGTCGATTCTAAGACGTGCAAGAACGTTCACGTTATCAATGAGACCGGTTTTCCGATGGTCGTCGCAGGCATCTCCGATTCGGTTGTCGTAGCGACGCCCGACGGCATTCTCGTCTCCGGCAAGGAGGCGTCGGCCAACATCAAGTCTGAGGTCAACGCCGTCGCGGAGAGCCGCCCCATGTACGAGCAGCGCTCCTGGGGCGAGTACCGCGTCATTGACAGCAGTGTCTTCCCCGACGGGGCCAAGGCACTGACCAAGGAGCTGATCATCCGTGAGGGTGGCCAGCTCGACTACCAGCGCCATATGAACCGCGGAGAGGTCTGGACAGTCATCTCCGGCACTGGCGAGGTTGTGTTGGACGGTCTGGTGCAGCAGGTGCGCGCGGGCTCCGTCGTTCAGATTCCCGCGACCACGCCGCATTCTGCGCGGGCACTTTGTGGGGACCTGCATGTAATCGAGGTCCAGCACGGCGAGACGCTTGTTAAAGAGGACATTGAGCGTTTAGGCGCTTTTTGGAATTAGTTCACAGTTGAAAGGGATTTTGAGATGAAGAAGGCACTTATCACTGGCATTACTGGTCAAGATGGCAGCTATCTTGCCGAGTTGCTTTTGGACAAGGGCTATGAGGTGCACGGAATTGTCCGTCGCTCCTCGGTTCACACCACGAACAGGATTGATCATCTGCTATCAGAAGGCTCCATCATCCTTCATGATGGTGACTTAACGGACTCTAGCTCCATTATTCGAATTGTGGGCGAAGTTCGTCCTGACGAGATTTATAACCTCGCCGCCCAGTCCCATGTTGGTGTTTCATTTGACGCGGCCGAGTACACCGGTGACTGCGACGCATTGGGCGTGCTGCGCATCCTTGAAGCTGTCCATATGCTGGGCATGGATCAGTCCTGCAGGATTTACCAAGCTTCGACGAGCGAGCTGTATGGTAAGGTCGAAGAGGTTCCCCAGAACGAGAACACCCCTTTCCATCCGTACAGCCCGTATGCGGTCGCCAAGCAGTACGGCTTTTGGATGATGAAGGAGTACCGCGAGGCCTACGGCATGTTTGCGGTCAACGGAATCCTCTTCAATCACGAGTCCGAGCGCCGTGGCGAGAACTTCGTAACACGCAAAATTACTCTAGCGGCCGCCCGTATCGCCAAGGGACTCCAGGACCATCTTGAGCTCGGCAACCTAGACTCCCTCCGCGATTGGGGATATGCGAAGGACTACGTGGAGTGCATGTGGCTCATCATGCAGCAGGATGAGCCCGATGACTACGTTATTGCCACGGGTGTGCAGCACTCCGTGCGCGAGTTCACGGAGTGGTCCTTTAAGCACGCCGGCATCGACCTCCGCTGGGAGGGCGAGGGCTTGGAGGAGAAGGGCTATGACAAGGCGAGCGGCAAGATGCTCGTCTGTGTCAATCCCGACTTCTATCGCCCGACCGATGTCGTCAACCTGTGGGGCGATCCTATTAAGGCAAAGACGGTCCTTGGTTGGGACCCCCAAAAGACCAGCTGCGAGGAGCTTTGTCGCATCATGGTAGAGCACGATCTTGAGATCGCCGAGCGAGAAGCGAAGCTGGCCTAATGGGGAGGCGCGTTCTCATCTTCGGCGTTAACGGGTTTGTGGGCACTTTTCTTGTTCACGAACTTGTTTCTGCGGGCTATAAGGTCATAGGCTCTGATTTGCATGAAAAATGTATAATTTCGGAAGTTTCTGCATATTATCCCTGTGACCTTTCGGATGCGAGAGGCGTTTTGTCCCTCGTATCCGAGTCTAACGCCGACTACATCGTAAACCTCGCTGCTATAAGTTCTGTGGGGCAGAGCTGGAGAGCCCCTGCGCTTACAATGCGTATAAACGTTGAAGGTGCTCTGAATATCATGGAGGCGGCGCGCGCTCAGGAAACTAGTGTGCGTGTGCTGCTTGTCGGATCATCGGAGGAGTACGCGCCCAAAGACGGACCACTTTGTGAGAGCGATTCTACGATTGCCAATAATCCTTACGGAATATCCAAAGCTACCCAGGAATGTTTTGCTGCACTCTATGCAAAAGAATTTGGTCTCGGGGTTTGTCTCACGCGTTCATTTAACCATACTGGCCCTGGGCAAAACCCGGCGTTTGTTCTCCCAAGCTGGTGTAGACAGGCTGCCGAAATCGAGAAATCAGCTAAACCCGGCAGGGTGACTGTGGGAAATATTAGCGTGGCGCGAGATTTTAGTGATGTCCGTGATGTTGTGCGCGCATATCGTCTGATTATGGAAAGCGGACGTGCTGGTGAGGTATATAACGTCGGAAGTGGGCGTGCGCTACCTCTGTGCGACTTGTTGGAAACCATCAAAAGCTTTTGTCGTCAACCTATTGAGGTTGAAATCGATACCGCTCTTATTCGACCGAATGACACAGCGAGCATTTGCTGTGATTATTCAAAAATCAATGAGGAGTTGGGCTGGAAACCAAAAAGGAAGATCGAGGATACGCTGCGAGAAATGTACGACGGTTTCGTTGTTGCCTAATGAGATAATTGGAAATAGGAAGATGACAAAAAGGAAAAAAGTCCTTTTCTTTACGGATCGTATTTTTTGGCCTGCCAACGATGGGCATAAGGTTGTTTTGACAAATTATTGTAAGGGGCTCGTTTCAGAGTACGATTGCGATGTCCATGTCCTCTCATTCTTGGAAGCAGGCCAAGACGAGCAGTCGGTTTTGTCGCGCCCCGATTTTATTTCAAGTGTTGCGCTTGCCAATAAACCTGACAAGAAAACGATTGTGAAAAATCTTACAACGGCTCTTGCAAAGGGTGTTTGCGGGGGGCCTATTCAGTGTGCCCTATTCAAGTCCAAAGCAGTAGCTAAACAACTTAGGGACCTTACGGTTAAGCTGAAGCCCTCTCACGTTTTCATTGATTTACCTCGACTTTCTCCATATATTGATGCCATTTCGGACCTACCTTGTAAAAAAGTGCTGTACATGGAGGATTCGTTTTCCGTACGTTACCAACGGCAACTTAATAGTCTGAACACACTTAATAAAACTGGCGGTGTTGCTGGCAAGTACACTGCCAACTTTAAGGGCGGGGTGGCGAAACTTGCGTCTAATTCCACGCTTCAGAAGTTTGTTCTTGGAACTGAATCTGCTCGCATGCGCAGGCTGGAACATGATGCTCCCAAACAATTTGATTACGTTGTTCTCGTCTCTCCAGTTGAGGCGGAGCGACTGACTGCTGAAACAGGTAATAGCAATATCATTGCAGTTCCTTTGGGCGTAGATTGCCCGTTCTACACGTCCGGCCCAGAGCCTTCTCCCCGACCTGGTGTTGTTTCGTTCCTTGGTGATATGCGCGCGGCTGCGAATGCGGATTCCCTTCGTTATATCGCAGATGAGGTGCTTCCGCTTATAGGGCCTGATGTGATGCTTGAGGTTGTCGGAACTGCCAGCGAAGACCTTATTGACGAGTTTAAGAGTAACAATCAGATCAGGTTTTTAGGTAGGGTTGAAGATACTCGTGCTGCCCTTCGATCTACAAGTGTCTTCTTGGCACCCATTGCATACGGAACCGGAATCAAGACAAAGATTCTTGAAGCAATGGCAATTGGCGTGCCCATAGTAACGAACGCTATCGGTAATGAAGGTATTGGCCTTATTGATTGCGTTGATGCTTTTGTTGCCGATGGCGCTACGGGACAAGCCGCTGCGGTACGAAGGCTTCTTGATGATAAGGACCTTGCTATACGTTTGGCCTCATCTGCTCGTCGGAAGGCGATTGAAATATTCGACTGGCAAAAGTCTCTTGAAAACTTCAGCTACTTGGGGTTTGAGAGTTCTGAAGATGCGAAGGGGGATGCAAATGTCGCTTAAGCTATTGATTGATGATGGAATGCAGATTTCCCTTGGGACTGGAATCGGGAAATACAGCCAGTATCTCTATGAGGCGCTTTCGAGGCGTGATGATATCGACGTCGATCTAATTTCGTGGAAGCCGGCGAGTTCCAGTCGCAAGTCAAATAGATTTGACTACCTTAAATACGTTAATTCCGGCGAGTTTTATCAGCTTGCCGGAAAGTATGATGCTGTCTTATTTACAAATTATGCCATACCGTATAGAAGGCTTCCCTGCAAGGTCGTTTGCTGCATTCCAGATATGGTCTCGTTCCTTCATCCCGATACTCTTCCCACGGCGTATCGTTATTACAATCGAGCGATGATACGCAATAGCGTGAAGAAATCCGATCTTGTTCTTACGATTTCCGAATCGGTAAAGAAGGAGATAGCTGATTTCTTTCCGGGCTACTCATCAAAGATTGCCTACACTTGGCTTGGTCTCTATGAAGGCATCCATAAAGATTTTTGTCCTGACCCCTATGAAAATGCAACTCTATCTTTGCTTACACCTCAGAAGTTCTTTCTGTTCGTAAGTACGATTGAAAAGCGGAAGAACGTCGGGCTTGTTCTCGATGCGTTCCTTAAGCTCAAAGAACATGAGCTTGCGAAAGACTACAAAATGGTTTTTGCTGGACGTCTCGGTTACGGCGGTGAAGAATTCATCGCCAAAGCGCGTGAGTCAAAATATGGCAACGATATCCTCTTCACCGGATACGTAAGTGATTCAGATTTGAATAGGCTTTATAACGAAGCTGCGGCTTTTGTTTTCCCGACTGTCTATGAGGGATTTGGATTTGCCCAGATTGAGTGCATGAGTGTTGGGCTTCCTATTATCTTGAGTGATATCCCGATCAATCGCGAGATCTCCAGAGATTATGGGCTGTTCTTTGATTTAAAAGATGAGGATTCGTTAATCGGGCGCATGATCGATGTCGTCAATGGCGACGTTGATCGAAATAAGCTCTCTGAGATTGCAGAAAGATATTTGCCTGACTTTAACTGGGATGCGATTGCCGAACAGTATATGAATCTTATTAACATTGATTCAGTTAGGTAGGTACTTTATGCCTGTTTACTGCGGGGCATTTGCTCTATCTATTTTTTTGTCTATGCTTTTTTGTCGTAATAGAAGATCTAGCAGCAACAATCTTCTTTTATGGCTACCCGTACTCCCTATATTACTTGTATCTGTGTTTCGCTATGGCATTGGTACGGACTACCTCTGGGTCTATGACTATGGTTATCAGTCAGTGCTTCATGGACGCTCATGGAATTATTCTAGATTCGAACCTGGCTATCTTGCAATCAATTTTCTCGTGGGCTTCTTTCACGGAAGCTCTTTCTGGGTTTTTGCAATCATGGCTTTGATTTTTCATTATTTTATGTATAAGTTTATACTTGAATGGACTAATAACGTTGCATTTTCGTTATTATTGCTTTTTTTAAGTCAGGTATGGCTCTTTTCGTTGAGTGGCATTCGACAAGCAGCTGCTCTTGCGATTGTTGCTTTTGCGATTCGTTTTGCTGCAAGTAGAGAACCAGCACGTTACTTTGTATTAATTTCACTTGCGGCCAGCTTGCACTTCACTGCGCTTGTTTATTTTCCACTATATTTCTTATTTAGAAGAAAGTATTCGCAAGTAACCGTTCTCTTTCTTTCCGTAATTTTATTTGCGCTTGGGTTTGTGGCGCCCTCTTTTCTTAAGACTGTTGCGAACGTATTCGGTCGCGGTGATTATTTCGCTAGCAGTTACTTTAAGAATCGTATTTATTACGTTGAATTTTTTGTTACGCTTCTCGTTGCATCGATAACTCTCTTTCTTCAGTGTAAGAGTCCTGATTTTGATTCAAGATATCGTGTTTTGATAAACGCCGCAATTTTTGCTCTTTTTTCAGCATCTTGTTCAGCTGCAATTCCCAATGCAGAGCGTTTTGATTTGTATTTCACCGTTGCTTATATCGTTTTAATTCCAATCCTGTGTATGTATTGCAAAACACAGTTGCTATCGCTGGGTCTTGCAGTCTTTTTGTCACTTATTCTTGGATCGCGCCTGGTTTATGACACTTATTTTAGCGGTGATAGTAATGGAGTCGCTGAGTATAGGTGTATTTTGATTGAAGATGGTGGTCGTCACTTATGAGGCTTCTTATCGCTAATGAGCTATATGAATGCGGTGGTGCCGAAAATGTCTTTAGGGATGAAGTCCAGCTTTGTTTGAATGCTGGTTTTGATGTAAGAACAATTACATTTGACCCTAATTTCATTAAGTCTGAATTCCCAGATCATCATAACTATCCCATTGACGGGGGGAGCGCTTGGAAACTGCGTATTCGCCTGTTTGGCGACAGCGCGCTTAGGAGTGATCTTCTACAACTCATTGAGGATTTTCAGCCTGAGGTTATCCATGTGCATAACGCGGTTAACAGTATGCTTTCTATTTGCAGTGCTATTAGTGCATATCGTGCTAGGCATCCATCAGTTACTAGCCTGCAGACTTTGCATGACTATGGTGTGGTCTGTCCAAGGTCGTGGTGCATTCACGATGATGGATCAGTATGCTCGGGTTATTGCGCTGAGAATTGTTTCGGTGATAAATGCTGTCTTAACTTTCAAGATAAGCTAAAGCGATTGTTAATGAATAGGATAAACTCTGCTCGACGCCATGCATTCGATAGGCTGGTGTCGCCCAGTGAGTTCTTGGTTACGACCTGTGCTGCGAACAACATCGCTGCGGACTGCGTTCGCAATCCCTTTAAAGCGCCACAGGTGTCGTGTCTGTCGTTTAGTGAACGCGATGATGTCATTGTTTATGTTGGCGCCGTTGCAGAACGAAAAGGCTGTACGAATCTTATCAAAGCATGGAAATCCTCTGACTTAGCTCGGGCAGGATGGCGCCTTCGGATTATTGGATCTGTTGAGAGGGATTACGAGGAGACATTTACCTCTCTACTGGAGGATGCGAACGGAATCAACGTTCTTGGCAAACTATCTCGCGAGGAAACTTTGGAGGAAATTGTCAAGGCAAAGTATCTTATTGCTCCTTCCCTCTGGATCGAGAACTATCCGACCACTGTTCTTGAGGCTCTTGCCTGCGGTACTGTTTGCTTGGGTTCTAATCGAGGAGGCATACCAGAGCTGATTGGAAAGGACGGGATCTTATTCAACCCCTTGTCCGTGCCAGCCATCACGAAAGTGCTAAACGAGTGTCTCATTATTAATCGGGTGATATGGGAATCCTGGTCCAAGAGCGGAGTTAAGCGCGTCAGACGAGAAAACGATCCTCAGGTTTACCTGGGCTCTTTATTTGGGACTGAATTCAAAGATGGAGAATAATGGTTAACGAGCATCGAAAAACCTTCTTGAAAAATTCCGCAGCGCAGTATGCCTTGCAACTTGCAAAGTACATCCTTCCTTTTGTAACTTTGCCCTATTTGACCAGAGTTCTCGGTGTTGAGGGATATGCTGTACGTGCCTATGTTTTGGCTGTGATGTCTTTTGCCCAGTTGCTTCTTGAGTTTGGCTTTAACCTTCATGGCGCTAAACTTGTTGCCGGATTTAAAGATGATGTGGAACGCGTTGAAAAGACAATTGGTAGCATTCTGGCTTCAAAGCTAGTGCTTCAGATCATCGGTTTCCCAATCATCTTCGGTATGTGTGTCGCTATTCCACTTATGGGCGAAAACATTCCGTTTACTTTTCTGTGCTATCTGAGCATCTGTTTTTCTGTTCTCATGCCGGATTTTATTTTTATGGCATATGAAAAACTTGGTATTTTGACTTCACGCTATGTCATTTCAAAGCTTCTTGCGACTGTACTCACGTTTGCTCTCGTTAAGGGCCCAAATGACCTTTGGCTTGTCGGTTTGCTTGATGTCATTTCCGCATTTGTTGCGCTTGTCCTATCTTTTGCCTCACTTTCACGAGATTTCGGACTGGTCATCGGAATGCCAAGCCTGCAGTCTATTTGGGCTTCCATTAAAGGATCTGCTCTTTATTTCTTGTCAAATGTTTCAGGGACCATTATGTCTTCTGCGACGACAATCGCTGTGGGGCTTTGGATTTCCGATTCTGCGGTAGTTTCTTATTGGAGCCTTGGTATGACTGTTGCAAATGCCGTAAACGCGCTCTATACGCCTCTGACCAACGCTCTTTACCCACATATGATTAATGAATATGACCAAAAGCTCGCGAGAAGGATGTTGATGCTGGCGACCCCAGTCGCACTGTTTATCGCTGCAGTGGTCTTCTTCCTTTCTGACCAGATCATGCTTCTTCTGGGAGGCATTGATTATGTGGCGGGTTCATACGTTATTGCTTGTCTTGCCCCTCTATTCTTCTTTGGTTTTCCTGTCATTCTTCTTGGTTGGCCTCTGCTTGGTGCAGCAGGCTATGTTGAAGAGATGACTCGAACTTCATTGACTGCAACCGTATTGCTTCTTCTTGGCCTCGGGGCTCTTTATATAATTGGAGCCTTCGGCATTGTCGCGGTTGCAACGCTTCGTTGTTTCTGTGAGTTTGTTTTACTTGCATTTAGGGCCATTTATGTCTGTAAATACAATCTGCTTGGAAGCGATCCCATTAAAAGGGGGTCTAAATGAATATATTAATTAGACTTAGAAATCTAAAGAATTCACTCCAGACAAAGATTCGAATTGCTATTTGGAGTCTTGAGTATCCTGGGCGAGTTGAGTTCGGGGACTGTGTTTCCTCACGTGACGTTATGAGGCTGAGGCTGGGCCCCGAAGGTTCGTTGGTTGTTGGTGACGGCACCTTTTTTAATAACGGTTGTTCTCTCAACTGTATGAAAAGGATAGAGATTGGCAGAAACTGTTTATTTGGCGAAAACGTGACTGTCTACGATCATAATCACCGTTTTTCTGGTTTTTCTCGGCTGGCAGAACAGGGATACAAAAGTGCTTCTATCAAAATTGGGGATAACTGCTGGCTGGGCACCAACGTTGTTGTGCTCAAGGGAGTGACGATTGGAGATGGCTGCGTTGTGGGGGCAAATGTTGTCGTTGCAAGAGATATTCCCCCTGACAGTATCGTGACGCAGAGTCGTGACCTGAACATCGCTCCGATAATCCGTACAAATTGAAGGGACGCGTATTGTGCCTAAAATTGATGTTATTACATTACATGCTGTAAAAAACTACGGTTCAGTACTTCAGACATTTGCTACTCAGGAAAAGCTGAGGCAGCTTGGGTGTGAGGTCGAAGTCATCGATTATTGGCGAGCCGACAATCTTGATGAGAATCTATTGTCGCTACATGCTAACAATCATTCTTTCCCACTAAATATTATTGCGCGACCGATACTGTATCCGACGGTCAAAAGATGGGAAACAGTGTTCAACGGCTTTCTTGACCGTCGTATCAGTCTGACACACAAGAGATATCTTTCTAATGATGAGCTGCTTGAGGATCTTCCTGTTGCGGATGCTTATTGCACCGGTAGCGATCAAACTTGGAATTCTACGCTCAATGGGGGTATTCTGCCAGCCTACTATCTCGACTTCGTTCCGAACGATAAGCCTAAGTTTTCTTATGCGGCAAGCATCGGGAATACGAGCGTTGATGATAGTGAAGCGAGTTATTTAGCTGACAAGCTCAGTCGCTATGACATGATTTCTGTTCGCGAGCAGAGCGCCGTTGACTTGCTCGCGAGCCTTGGGATTAAAGCGCAGCGCGTTCTCGATCCAACACTTGCAATGGGGAAAGAATTCTGGTCCGATTTCGCCGATGAAAAACTTGTCGGTGAAGAAGGCTACGTACTTCTTTATCGCTTGCATCCTGACCGTGTGATCGACGGCTTTGCTTCTGAATTTGCGAGGAGCCGTGGACTTAAGTTGAGGCGCGTTTGCCTTCGCTATGATCAGGTACGCGAGGGCGGTTCCCCTGTTTTTATTCCAGAAGTCGAGGAGCTTGTCGGTCTTATTAAGGGTGCCAGCATGGTCATTACTGACTCTTTTCATGTGACTGCATTCTCTACGATGTTGGAACGTAACTTTGCGGTTTATTGCAGAGGCAATTTTAATACTCGAATTGACAATCTTTTGGGTATATGCGGCCTTCGAGATAGGTGGCTTTCTGTGGAATCGAGAGACCGTCTGCTTTTAGAAGACGTTGTTTATGATGGCGTAGCGGAAAAGCTGGCTGCCGCGAGATGTGATACTGACAAGTTTCTTAAGAAGGCCGTTTCATTGACGGGGGTTGGTGGCCGATGAATACCCGTTCCGAATCCTCCTCGTTCGCTTCATTGCTTAATGCGCCATTACGAGTTATCGCGCTTCGTAATACTGATGACGCGAGTATTGCCTCTTCCGCCTCTGGCGGCGCTTTTGTCGTTCTTGCGCATGCAATGCTCAACAGGGGGGGAGTTGTGTTTGGTGCGGCTCTTCTTAAATCTGGTAGGGTTGAGCACGTCTGTGCAAAGAACGTTTCAGAATTGCGCGCTTTGCAAGGTTCGAAATACGTTCGCAGCGATGTAGCGGATACCTATGGAGAATGCTATGACTACCTGAGCAGAGGCGTGGATGTCCTGTATTCCGGCACGCCCTGTCAGATTGCGGCGCTGAGGTCCTATTTGAAAAAAAGAAATGTAACCAATCTGCCGGGCTCCCTTGTCTGTGTCGACTTGATTTGTCACGGCACCCCTGGACAAGAGATTTTCAAAGCGTACATCAGCTGGCTTTCAGCAATTGAGCGGACGGATGACGGCATCCACGGCTATGAGTTTAGAAATAAGCTAATGGGATGGGGGCTCTACTACTACTACTACTACTACCGATCTGGTAAACGGCATGAGAAGCTTGGGCAGGCAAGCGATGACCCCTACTACTCTGCGTTTGCAAAGGGCATTATATATCGTAAATGTTGCTATAGTTGCCCCTTTGCTCGAATAGAGCGTGCCGGAGACTTTACAGTCGGTGACTTTTGGGGAATTGAGGATTGCCATCCGGATTTCTACGATGAGCGCGGAGTCTCAGCAGTGCTTATTAATTCGATAGAGGCGAATGAGTTTTTCAATGATTATTGCATTGATAAATGTGAATGGATTGATTCAACTGTTGAGAATGTGATTGCGCGGAATGGCAATCTGGCTGGACCGACCAAGCGATCTGAAGAGCAAGAACAACTTGCCAAAGAAGTAGAGAAAGCAGTTGCCGAAGGAGATTACGATAAGGCATTTGGGGTGCTTCTTAAGCCGCGGTTGAGTGTTACGGCGAGGATTCGTCGTCTTCTTCCGTGGAAGGCTGTACGCTTTCTATACACGCTAAGGCGATAATATGTATACGGTCACTTTGGGATGGCTGGATATCCTGTGAGTATTTCTTCGTTTGCGCGCTGCTGAATAGCACGAAACGATACCGTTAATTTGACGCTTAGGCACTGAGACCGCCATGGACTCGGTGCCTTTTGCTGATGGCAGGATTGTGGTGTTGCCGTATGATTGCCTCGTCCGTATCGACCTTGCCTGCAATCCCGTCTATGGCCGAATCCGTTTAATCTTCGCCACCAAGCCTCGGGTACTAGTCCTTTATGGTGTGCGCGTTGAAGACGGTCTAGGCTGTGTCGTGTCTGCGCCCATTGTCTCAGCTGGCTTCGGCCTGAACATTGTGTCTGGCCTTCCTATCAACTAACTATCTGTCTCTGTGGCCTCCTATGCGGTTGTTAGTGACTTCAGCACAAGGCTGTCCTTCACCTCCGTGAAATCGCAGCAGTACGATGCGTGACGATGATGACGGTACGGCCGAGATTTCGCATGCGATCCAGCATTTCTCGCTCGGTCTTGGGGTCGAGGGCCGCTGTACATTTATCGAGCAGAAGCACGGGGGAGCCGGAGTAGACCGCACGCGCAACGGTAAGGCGTTGCTCCGGGTCTCTGTACCAGTTGTCGCTGGTGTCGTCCCAGGTTAGGTCCATCTGGCACCATTTGCTGTCGATCTTTACGGCGTTCCAGGTGTGGCCGTTGCCGGTGATGCGGCCGTTGGCGATGCCCGCGGCGTCAAGGAGCTTGGAGTAGATGCGCTGGTAGCTCTCGCAGGTGCCCTGGTGGCGCGTGAGGCCGCTTTCGGCCGAGCACCAGTTGAGGCTGTGGTCGTACTCCAGCTGGTCGAGCGTCCAGTCGTGGAGCCACAGCGCCATGTTGTATTCCGAGCCGTTTGTCTCTTGCCTGCACAGGTCCACGGCGTCGTTGACGATCTGCGTGACGCTCGGGTGGGCGGCGTCGTTTACGGTCACCTCCGCCGTGGTGCGCAGGTAGTAGATCCCCTTGTCGTTTTGGGGGTCGTATCTGTCGTTGTCCATGAAGTAGAAGTAGATGCGGTACGTGCCCGATGCCGTGAAGTCAAAGGTGAAGTCGTGGCCCGTGGTGCCCAGACTGTAGTAGCTGGCCCATGCCTGGCGCGACGGGTCGCAGACGCTTTCCTGGCTGCCGCCGTCCCAATAGGTGGGCACGTCCATGCGCGCCTTGGCCTGGGACGAGCCGTTGGCCTGGGTTACGTGGAAGGTCGTCGCGGTGCCCGCGGGGGCGTCGATTCACGAGACGGTGAAGGTGACGCCGTTTTGGCTTGCCGTGGCGGAGTGTGCGTAGCCGGTTTGTGACGTGGCGGAGATGGCCTCGGGCGTGGGGTTGGTCTGGGCGAGGAGGGATGGGGCGGGGGCTGTGGTGGCCGTGCCGGTTGCGGCGGCGGTGTCGGGCGTGGCGGTGTCTGTGGCGTTGGCGTCCGCGGGGTCGGTCTGACTGGTGCCGGTGGATGTTGCGGTGCTGTCCTCTGCGGTATCTGCTGCCGCGATTGTGTTGGTGTTGTCTTCGGCCTTGCTTGTGTCGCTGTTCGTGGCGGCGTCGGCTTGCGTCTGCTGCTCGGCGGTTTCTTGAGGCTGAATCGCCTCCGCAATGGCCGCCATAGGCATCGTCGCGCCGACCATGGACGTGCACGCGATCGCGCAGAGCAGGTAGTAAAGGGGTCGTTTCATAGCGGAGCCTCTCGGTGAGCAGCCAATAGGGTCCGAAGGCAGCTCCAGGCCGGCACTCCGCACATATTTAGTTGGGGTTTTATTTTACGGGAACCCCAGTCAACATCAGCGATCTTTCTGGGGAATGTTGGGGAAGGGTACCGTCAAGATTCTTTTGCAAATTGATTTTGCTGTCCTCGACCCCGTCCTCTTCTAGCCCTCCGCCTTTCCCTTCAGTTCGTCCATCTCCTCCAGCTTCGACATATTCAGGCACCTCCTCTTGCCCCACTCGCGCTCCGCCACGTACTTCAGCCTCGCCGTCACCAGCATGAGGGCCGAGCTGCCGTCCGGGAAGGTCCCGACGACCCTCGTCCTCCTCCTGATCTCGCGGTTGATACGCTCGATCCCGTTGTTCGTCCTGATCCGGCTCAGCACACTCGCTCCCTGAGCTTGAGATTGTCACAATATCAGGTTTTGGGGGAGGGTGAAGTTCGTCGTGAGAATCATATCAGGCCCGAGTCTGGTCTACGCCATGACGTATTACGACAGCTCGATTTCAGGCTGCCGTTTGACGAAAATTATTGGCTCTGTTAGACCAAATTTGACACGATCGGCTGTTCGT
>NZ_QSQO01000039.1:0-2994 GCF_003436775.1 Collinsella sp. TF11-5AC | reverse complement strand
AGGGGGCCGACAACGACGCGCTCGCCTACTACGTCGACGCGGTCAGGCGGGCGGCGGAGGAGAAGGCGAGGCTCGAGGGGCTCGTCGAGGCCGAGGCCCGCAAGCCCAGGTGGCGGAAGAGGGTCGACTCCCTGCGCTGCCTCAAGGGCGTCGACACCGCTTCCGCCGCCGACCTCGTGTTCGAGGCCGGCGAGTTCTCCAGGTTCAGGAACGCCCGCTCGTTCGCCGCGTGGGTCGGCCTGACGCCCTCCGAGCACTCCAGCGGGGAGAGCGACCGCAGGGGCGCGATCACCAAGGCCGGCAACAAGCACCTGAGGAAGACGCTGGTCGAGGCCGCGTGGCACTACCTGACGTGCTCGGGGCGGCCGAAGGACCTCGCCAAGGGCCAGGCCCCGGACCGGGGCGCCCGGAGGCATGCCGCCAAGGGCGTGCGGAGGCTGGTCGAGAGGCGGGAGGCGCTGCTCGCGCGCGGGGTCCACGGCAACAAGGCGAACGTCGCCACGGCGCGCGAGCTCGCCTGCTGGGTGTGGGCGGTCGGCCTCATGGCCGAGGAGGCGTAGGGGGCGGTCCCCCGCACATAAGCCAGTCACCCCGGAAGCGGTTCGATCCGAAGCCGTTGAGGCGAACCTCAGGTCCCTTTTCTGCGAGCGCCCAGGGCGCCACACGCGTGCACAGACTGCCGGTTCGACGTAGAAGCCTCAGCCGTAGCAACGGATTGCCCAGCGAGAGATCGCCACGGGCGGATATTAAACTGCAAAGACGAGCGTCGGTAAGACACGCCGAGGTCGCCGCGGACGGGTTGATATAGGGAGAGGGCCTGACCCCATATCGTTGGGGCCAGGCCCGATTTTGCCTCTTGACAATGTCCTGCTCATATTAAAAGGAACGTCCCCAAGTGCCAGGGTTGCCCCTTTGTCGCGGGGCTGCGTTGTGACACAATGGCGTTTGTTCGATTCGTGATGCGAAAGGCCAACTATGGCAAACAAGAAAAAGAACTCCGAGGCCGCACCGACGCCCGAGCAGCAGGCCCGCGCCGCGTCGAGCTCTCGTAAGAAGCAGCGCAAGACGTACGTGTCTAAGACCGTCAAGATCGTTCTGGTGGTCATCGGCGTGCTGGCGATGCTGCTTTCCGTCTCGGCCATGGCATGCTCCGGTCTCATGTCGCAGGCAGAGGATACCTCGGGCTACAAGCTTACCGGCGGTGTGGCTGCCACTATCAACGGCACCAACCTCACCGAGGACACCGTGACAAAGCAGATCATGAGCATGCGCACGTCTTACGGCTACACCAAGGACAAGGACTGGGCGCAGTATCTGGTCGACAACGACCTCACGCCCAAGAAGTACCGCAAGCAACTCATCGACTCCTACACGCAGCAGATTCTGCTTCAACAGGCACAGAAGGAGAACGGCGTGACGGTGTCGGACGAGGAAGTTGAGAAAGCCTGGAAGGACGCGTGCAAGAGCGCGGGCGGCGCCAAGACCTTTAAGAAGACCCTTAAGACCTACGGCTACACCGAGGACACCTATAAGAGCTCGCTCAAGGAGAGCCTGGCGCAGCAAAAGCTCAAAGATGCCGTGGCGCCCACCAGCAAGCCCAAGGACAGCGAGATCGTCGATTACATCAACGAGAACCTGTCGAAGTACAACGATGCCCGCCGCTCGTCGAACATCCTGATCAAGGTCGATTCCGACGCATCCGACGAGGACAAGGCTGCCGCCAAGGCCAAGGCGCAGGAGTGCCTGGACAAGATCAACTCCGGCGAGCTGAGCTTTGAGGACGCCGTTGAGCAGTACTCCGAGGACACCGGTTCCAAGGAGAAGAAGGGCGATGTGGGCTGGGATAAGCTCACCACCTTCGTCGACAGCTACCAGACTGCGCTCGAGGGGCTCAACAAGGGCGATGTGAGCGACGTGGTCGAGTCGACCTATGGCTACCACATCATCAAGTGCACCGACTACTTCCATGTCGATAATCAGGTTGATGACATCAACCAGGTGCCCAAGGCCATCAAAAAGTACGTCTCCAACGTGGTGAAGACGCAGGCGGCCAGCACCGCGTACAGCGAGTGGCTGGAGCAGTACAAGAAGGATGCCGACATCACCGTCAATCCCATGCCCAAAGACGTGCCATACAACGTCAGCCTGAAGGGCGTCACCAAGAGTTCGACCGACGATTCGTCGACGACTGAGTAATCATGGGGCGGTGCTCGCGCGAGTGCCGCCCACGCTATTAGAGAGGATTTGCAGATGACCAACGAAGAGCTGCAGAAGGAAATGATCGCGGCCATGAAGGCCAAGGACAAGGTTCGCCTGTCCATCATCCGCCAGGTTAAGGCCGAAGTGAAGAACATCGAGGTCAACGAGCGTCGCGATGTGACCGAGGAAGACGTCAACAGCATGATCAAGCGTCTGATCAAGCAGACGAGCGAGACGCTGGAGATGTCCATCAAGGCCGGCACCGACCAGGAGCGTACCGACAATCTGACCGAGCAGGTCAAGATTCTGGAGAGCCTGCTGCCCGCGCAGGTTTCGGGCGAGGAGCTCGAGGCCCTGATCGAGCAGGTCATCGCCGAGCTGGGCGCCACGTCCAAGAAGCAGATGGGCCAGGTCATGGGCGCTCTGGGTAAGGCCACTGGCGGCAACTTCGATAAGCCGGCAGCAGCAAAGATCGTTGGAGCCAAACTCGCGTAATTTGTTACGCGGTTTTACCAAACCGCGTAACGGCTCGACGCTGCAAACCCGTACACGCGGCAATCTGACGTTCAATTTCAAGGGCGCGACCATAAGGTCTGCGCCCTTTCATTTCACGTCACCTTGCTCGCGTATACGGGTTTTCGCTGACTTATGCTCAACAAGGGCGGTTGGGCGCTCACTGGGGACAGACTTAAATGAGTGCCCAATGAGTGGGTGGAAGATTGCGGGTTCTTTACGGGGATGTAGTGTGGGCTGCGATCGCGTCGAAAATGTTGGTGTAAGGGTGGCACCCTAACG
>NZ_QSQO01000038.1:0-3847 GCF_003436775.1 Collinsella sp. TF11-5AC | reverse complement strand
GGTGACATCGTTTTTATGTCAACCTTGGTCTAACAGAGCCATTTCTTTTCTCTATCTCATCAGTTACGCTGCGAATGGCACCCGCACCTTCTTGAGAGGGCGGAGCAATCTTAATGCCTTCCAACCCACTCAAACATTTATAGGTTTTTCCCTGATTAAAAATGACATCTGAACTATCCACGGCATCCGATGCCTTTTCGACTAGTTTTTGGGTTAGCCAGGGAATGAATCGAGTTCCCTCAAGCAAAACGAGTATCTCTTCATTTATGGAAAAATCAAGTTCATCCAAAAGGCGCAGTACATAGGATTCTCCCTTGTCCACGTCCTCGTCAAACTCAAGATCAATTGCCTGAGCAACAAAATAGGCATGCAGACTTCTCGAGGCAAAAGAGTAGTTAAAGCCATTGTCTTCAACTAGGAGCACGCCAGACTGGACAGAAGCATCCATGATTATTTTTGGAGTTATAGGGATACCGTATTCACTCAGGTAGTTTTCAGCCACTTCAGAGAATGTCATACTCGAGAAAACAGTCGTTCGATCAGAGTGAATTTTAAGAGCCAGTTTCTTCAAAACGGTAATAACCGCATCCGCCAATATATCGAGCATCTGATTCTCGCCATCTGATATGACATTACATATCTTTCTTTTGACGTTTGAATTCATAATTGACGTAAACGGCAAGTCACCCTTGATAAAAGACGCACCGGAATCATAAATGTAAAAATCAATATATTGATTGATGAAGGGCGGAGTCATATCAAACAATTGAAAATGAGAGCCAACAGCTTTATCAACAATGGCAATAAGCTCATCTACCTGTGCATCGGAAAGCCCAGTACCCTTACATCTCTTTTGAATTAACTCGTCTCTTTTATTTTTCGTCCAAGGACAGATAAGCAGATGTCGAAAATCGACCTCGACTGTTTCGTCCAACTCAAACGTAAAACTATTAGCAGTAATTAAAACAATATTGCCGGCAGTCTTGAGCATCGATTTAATGACATCGGATTTTTTAGCTTTTCTCTTCAGAGAATCGAAGTCATCAACGAGCAAAAGAACTTTTTCACGAGGAATCCGTCCAAACAGTTCAACAGCTTCCCGAGTATCACCATACTGATCCTTGATAATGGATGACAGCGTTCGTGAAATGGAACCAGTTGAATAATCGGGAGTCAACAATAGAGGCGAATAGCCCATCGCCAACGACTCGCGGTATATGGCTTTAAGTAAAGAGCTCTTGCCCGCACGAATATCACTATGGATTTCAAGCGTTTTAACATCAAGCAGGAACTCCATAAAAGAATGGATATCAGATATTAACTTTTGGTCATTAATTCTTAGTTCACCATCTTTTGTGCCAGTTGCGATCTCTTCTTTCAAAGAAGGAAACACAAATGAGTCCTTAAATGATTCGCTTGAATTATCTTCAGTTTCAAAAAGCTCGTTCACAAAATCTGAGCGCGGTCTGAAGTACGATTTTGATTTTATATAACGCCGATAAGAGTGGGCCTCATCGAGAAGCGTGTGAATTTGTGCAGAGGCTTCCCAGCCATAGACCCTTTCCGCAAATTCATAGCTGCCAAACTCTCCAAAGCGAATTAGTAGCATTTTATAGGAGCTCTGGTCATCATCGCAAAGTGAATAGGTTCCTCCTCGCACGACAACACAGGACTCACCTGACAAACCACCTACGCAGCGGCTTTGTCCCATATGCTCATGTCCCGTAAACGCAAAGTCAAAGCAGTTGGCAAGCATATTCTCCAGGCTAATACGCTCATTATCGCGGAACCACTCTGGACCATGATGCGAAGCAAAAATATGAAGGCCTGTGTCCGGTGTGTTATCAAGTAGAGCGCGCTCAGGGTTTCTCAATACGTGAAACCCTTTATCATCACCATCAAGAGTAGATAAGGGGGCGCTATTAAAACCAGATACCGAGACTTGTGTCCCCTCAACCTCAAAAACAATTGGCTGTGGCTGACCTAAAACAAATTCGTTGTTATACTTGCTGGCAAACTCATAAAATGATGCCATATAGTCGAGATCCAGATCGTACTGCTCGCCAGAAAAGTACTCAATAGACTTACACGGGCCATGCAAATCATGATTTCCCGGCAATATATAAACTTTCAATTGGTATTCAGGTTGGTTCAGTTGTTCAATCAGATAGTCAAAGAACATAGCCGCTGATTGATATTCGCTTTCCTTGCCAGTTCGGGCAACATCACCAGTAACAAGCAGCAATACGGTCCCAGACTTAATACTCTTTTTAATAGTCACGAGGATATCGTCTACCCGTTTTTGATAATTGCCCTGAAGTTCTTTGAAATGAAAGTCCGTAAGCTGGACAATACAAAGCTGAGGATCAAAATCACGGCAATCCACTGCGCGACCTCCGAAATACTACTCCGTCGAATATATTGATTCTACCTACACACGCCGCTCACTTACCAGGCATTAAAGAAACAATTAAAGGGACGGCTCCATACAAGGCAATCGGAATAAAGGCGAAAACGATACCAAAGATAATCAAGCGACGACACAGCTTTTCGTCCCGCCCCGAAATGAGGGAAAACACCGCAAATACCATAATCAATAGTCCAAACAAAGAGCATGCAAGAAACGCAAGCTCGAAAAACTTCAGCAATGATTGTGAAGTAATAGACGCCATGGTAAAAACCACAGAAAGCACGGCGGAAAATAGACCAACAATTTCAACGTTACTTGACACACTTGCTTTTACGTTTTCAATTTCTATAGAAGCACGGTCAGCAATTCTCTTATTCGACGACAGAAAGTCTGCACGTAATCGAGCGGCTTCAATATCGGCGAGATGCTTTGGATATTCAGGGGAAGTCGGATGCAGCAAAGACACGGCTTTGTCAAAATCAATGTATGCTTTATTCAAATCCCCCTTCAACGCATTAAGTCGAGCCCTTTTAACACGGTATTTTGGATAAGATGAATCCAAACTAATTGCACGGTCGACAAACTCAATCGCCTCATCAAGATAAGCCGCATCTACCTCTACCCCGCTCTCCATAAGTGAGGCAACAATATGGGCATATACGTGCAGGCATGATGGCCTATCCGGGAACTGAGAACAAAGAGTATTCGCATCTTCTAGCAACTCGGCATGAGATTTACCAAGAGGATTACAAAACTCATAGCAGCTAAGATATACAAGCTTGAAATCGATGTTATCTTCGAATCGAGTAGCCCCATGCGTAATAAGCGACTGCAGTTTTTGACGATCGCAGGCTCGTCTATAAATCACCGAGAGTAAGTAAAAGCCGGCAAAACCGAATCGGAAATTAGACCCATTCCCTTCATGGAAATAGATATCTTCCAATTCGGAAAGGATCTCATCATAGTCCTTAGACGTAAATACGATATCAGCCAGATCAGTAATAACCGAATCGAATTTCGCAGAGTTCGGCTTAACATCCGAAAGAATCCATTTTAGTTCGTGAAGTAAGTTGCCATGCATGCGCTTCGACCTCCCAGACATGTAAAACGTCTCACGCCATCACAGCGACGACTTTTTTTTTGACGCAGCCCTACAGAGAGTGGCAATAGAATACGGGCTTTGCGAGAACATGAGGATCGCCCATATGCACATAATCGATTGCCGTGAATCGCTACCGCTGCAATACAGCCACACCTAAACGAGCAAATGCTCACTCAGTAAACGGTTAACCAAATTGCAAGGTCAGCGAACAGATATTAACGTCATGCACCAGACAGTGAACGCCTGAGGCAATGGTACTCCCTAACGCTTTAACGGGGCACATTGGTCTAATAATTTGGCTCTGTTAGACCAAGGTTGACATAAAAACGATGTCA
>NZ_QSQO01000037.1:0-5017 GCF_003436775.1 Collinsella sp. TF11-5AC | reverse complement strand
GCTTCGGATCGGGCTCTACACCAACTTTCTCGACACTACCTGGGCTGCGGAAACGTGGTTCTTTCCGTACAATAGTTCAACTCGTGTAAACGCAGGGAAGGGACATCCATGGCAGACATGATCGAGATCAAGCATCTCAACAAGTACTTTGGCGACCTGCATGTGCTCAAAGATATCAATCTCACCGTCAAGCGCGGCGAGAAGCTCGTAATGATCGGGCCTTCCGGCTCGGGTAAGTCGACGCTCATCCGTTGCGTCGATTATCTGGAGGAGCCCACGTCGGGCGAGGTCCTCATCGACGGTACGCCGCTCACCAAAAAGAATCACCTGGAGATGGCTCGCAAGTACAGCTCCATGGTGTTTCAGCAGTTCAACCTGTATCCCAACATGACGGTGCTCGGCAATCTGACGCTCGCGCCCATCAAGCTGCAAAAGAAGAGCAAGGAGGAGGCGACCGAGATCGCCATCGCCGCGCTCAAGCGCGTCGGCATGGCGCATAAGGCCGGCGAGTATCCTCAGAACCTCTCGGGCGGTCAGCAGCAGCGCATCGCCATCGCCCGTGCCCTGTGCACCAAGCAGCCCATCATCCTGTTTGACGAGCCGACTTCGGCGCTCGACCCCGAGATGGTCCAGGAGGTTCTGGACGTTATGATTGAGCTCGCGCAGGAGGATATCACCATGATCTGCGTGACGCACGAGATGGGCTTTGCGCGCCAGGTGGCCGACCGCGTCATCTTTATGGAGGACGGCCGCATCCTGGAGGAGGGCACGCCCGAGCACTTCTTCGATAACCCCGAGAACCCGCGCTGCCGCGAGTTCCTGTCCAAGATTCTGCACTAGGCGCGGTGATGGACATGACGGATATGACGAGGGCGGCCGTGTCGCGCCGTCACTTTTTGCAGCTGGCTGGCGCCGGCATGCTTGCGCTGACGGGGACCGCGCTTACCGGTTGCGGCAACTCTACCAGCGGCGAGGGCTCCGACAAGGGGTCCAAGCTTGCGGCCATTAAGTCGCGTGGACATCTGAATGCCGGCGTCAAGAAGGACGTTCCCGGCTATGGCTATTACGACACCGCCAAGGGCCGCTTTGAGGGCATGGAAGTCGATTTGTGCTACCAGATCGCCGCTGCCGTCTTTGGCGTGAGCTACAAGGAGGCCCGCGCCCAGGAGCTTGTCGAGTTTACCGACGTAACGCCCAAGACGCGCGGCCCGCTGATCGATAACGGCCAACTCGACGTGGTCGCGGCGACCTACACCATCACCGACGAGCGCAAGAAGAGCTGGGATTTCTCGACGCCGTACCGCACCGACTACGTGGGACTCATGGTCAAGAAGCGTTCGGGCTTTACCTCGATTGAGGACTTGGACGGCAAGGTCATTGGCGTGAGCCAGGGTGCCACCACGCAGGGCCTGATCGAGCAGATGATCAAGGACAACGGCTTTAGCTGTAAGCCCGAGTTTAGGGCCTTTAGCGGCTATCCCATCATCAAGAGTTCCCTCGACGCCGGCAATATCGACGTCTTTGCCATGGACCGCTCCACGCTGGCCGGCTACATGAACGAGACCGTTGAGCTGCTGCAGCCCGAGGTCAAGTTTGGCGAGCAGGGCTACGGCGTGGCGACCAAGAAGGGCTGCGACCTTTCGGCCGTGGTCGATCAGGTGATTTGCGATCGCCTGGCCGACGGCTGGCTCGACCAAGAGGTCAAGACCTGGGGTCTTGTATAGGCGCATCGTCCAAGGAAGGAATCAAATGCTCGAAGGATTATTTGACGCCGACCGTTGGTCGACGACATTTCAAAACATGGGGCCCTTCTGGGAGGGCTTTGGCGTGACGCTACAGGTGGTCGTTGCCGGTCTGCTGCTGTCGCTGGTGCTGGGCACGCTGCTGGGCGTGTTCTCCACCACCCGTTCGCGCGTGCTGCGCGCCATAAGCCGCGTGTACGTGGAGTTTTACCAGAACACCCCGTTGCCCGTGCAGGTGCTCTTTATGTACATGGCCGGTCCGCAGTTTTTGCAAGCCATAACCGGTGCCGACCAGCCGGTGCGCATCGCGCCGTTCGTGCTGGGCTTCTTGGGCGTGGGCCTGTATCACGCGGCCTACATTTCGGAGGTCATCCGCACTGGTATCGAGGCGGTTCCGCGCGGTCAGATGGAGGCGGCCCAGAGCCAGGGCTTCACCCGTGCCCAGGCGTACTGGTACATCGTGCTGCCCCAGACGTTCAAGATCATTCTGCCGCCGCTGTGTAACCAGGCACTCAACCTGGTCAAGAACACGTCGGTGCTGGCGCTTGTGGCCGGCGGCGACCTTATGTACCGTTCCGACAACTTTGTGAGTCTGTACGGTTACCTGCAGGGATATATCGTCTGCTGCCTTATGTACTTCATCATCTGCTTTCCGCTCGCCATGCTGGTGCAGTGGCTCGAGCGCCGCTCCAAGGAGCGTCCGCGCGGCGTGAGCCTGGCCGAGTTGGGGCTCGACAACGTAGAGGAGGCCTAGCGCATGGAAGTCTTCAACGCGACCAACCTGCTCTACATTTGGGGCGGCTTTGTTAAGACGATCGAGATCTCGGCGCTGTCGATCTTTTTCTCGCTCATCTTTGGCACGGTGCTGGCGCTCGTTAAGAGCTATGCGCCCCGCCCGTTCCGTATTTTGGTAAGCGCCTATATCGAGCTGTTCCGTTGCACGCCGAACCTGCTGTGGATCCTGTTTATCTACTTTACGGTGCAGGGTTTGGACATTGTGATTTCGACCATCGCCTTTACGCTGTTTACCAGCGCCGTTATGGCCGAGATTGTGCGCGGCGGCCTCAACTCGATTCCGCGCGGCCAGTTTGAGGCGGCGCAGAGCCAGGGCTTTGGCTTCTTTGCCACCATGCGCTACATCATTCTGCCGCAGACATTTAAGACGATCATTCCGGCGCTGTTTAGCCAGTGCACGACCGTCATCAAGGACAGCTCGTATCTTTCGGGCATTAACGTGGCCGAGCTCATGTACACGGCAAACGTCGTGATGGCCCACGCGATCGACCTGTCGCAGGTGCTTATGCTCTACGGCCTGGTGTTTGCGATGTACTTCGTGCTCAACTTTGGTATCTCGCTGCTGGTGAGGGCATATCAACGCCGCATCGTGGCCGCATAGTCCTGCTTCCCCAAGCACGGCACCTTGCCCCTCAATCGTCGCTTGCGTACATTTAGTACGCGGCGCTCCTCTTTCGGGGCAATCTGCCGCACTTGGGAAACCAGGACGGTCGTAAGTGACAAAATGGGAATCAGGAATTGCCTTTTCTCATTTGTTAGAAAGGAATCGCGATGAGCGATCTGGAGAACAAGAAGAATCCTGTGGTCATTACCATCGCGCGCGACTTTGGCGCCGAGGGCCACGAGATTGGCCGCATGCTTGCCGACGAGTTGGGGATTCCGCTGTACGATAACGAGCTGCTGGTACGTGCGTCGCTGCGCGCGGGCGAGTCGCTCGACAAGATGGCCGCCTACGACGAGCGTCTGGCCGTGGAGAACATGGCGTTCCTGCCCGACCGCTACGACGCGCGTTCGTACTCGGACAAGTTGTTCCAGAAGATGAGCCAGGTGATTTTGGACCTGGGCGAGACCGAGAGCTGCATTATCGAAGGCCGCCTGTCCGATTACCTGCTGCGTAACAACCCCAACCACATTGCCGTGTTGGTGACCGCTCCTTTTGAGGACCGCGTCGAGATTGTGCGCAAGAAGCGTGGCCTTAATAAAAAGAAGGGCGCCAAGCTGGTCAAGCAGCAGCAGAAGGCGCGCGAGGCGTTCTATAAGCGCTACAGTGCCGGAAAGTGGAAGATGACGAGCGGTAAGGACATCGTCGTCAACCGCGCCAAGCTGGGCCGCGAGGGCTGCAAAGACGTTATCGCCGCTGCCTACCGCTACAAAGTAGCGCAGCTCGAAGACTAACCGACCAAAACCACCACAAAGGGGACAGTGAACTGCGCCCCGAAACTTGGACTGAATAAATAGCGACTACGCCGCAAGGGCCCGGTTCCGGAACTCCTCCGGCGTCAGGCCCTTCAATCTTACCTGCCTGCGCCGCGTGTTCCAATGGGCTATGTACCCCTCCAGGTCGCGCTTGAAGTCCCCGAAGCTGCCCCACTCCCTGCCGCGGTAGAACTCGTCCTTCACGTGGCCGAAGAGCTGCTCGGTGGCGGCGTTGTCGATGCAGTTCCCCTTGCGCGACATGCTCTGGGTGATGCCCGCCCCCTCCAGCCTGGAGGTGTAGGACTCGTGCTGGTACTGCCAGCCCATGTCCGAATGCATGGTCGGCGCCGCCCCGTCGGGCAGGGCCTCGAGGAGCCGGTCGAGCATCCTGTGCTGCTGGGCGAGGTCCGGCGAGGTCGATATGTCGCTCGCCACGATCTCCTTCGTGCAGAAGTCGAGCACCGGGGCCCAGTGGGCCTTGGCGCCGGCCACCTTGAACTCGGTGACGTCGGTGCCGAGCTTCTGCCACGGCCCCTCGGCGCCGAAGTCCCTCGCGATGACGTTCTCGAACGTTCTGCCGACGACGCCCCTGTACGAGTTGTACCTGTGGTAGGCCGTCTCGCGTCTGATACCGCAGCGAATCCCCATCTCGCGCATCATCTTGAGCACGGTCTTGTCGGCCACGACCGCGCCCAGCTCGGCGCGCAGGCACATGGCTATCTGCCGGTGCCCGCAGCCGTTGGCGGTGCGCGAGAATATCTCGGCCGCGGCGTCGCGCAGCTCGGGCCTGGTCGGCCTCCGCGGGTGCGCCAGCGCGTAGTAGTAGGTCGACCTCCTGAGCCCCGAGCACTCCAGCAGGTGGCGCAGGGAGTGCCCCTCCGCCCTCAGCGCCCCCACCGCCTCGGCCGCCGCCCTGGTCAGAGCCCGTCCCGCTCGACCAGGGCGCGCAATTTTTTTAGGTAGGCGACCTCGGCCTCGAGCCTGCGGCAGCGCTCCTCGAGCTCCTGCTCGCGGGTGCGGGCCCGTGTTAGCGCTACTGTAAAAACAACCATTTTGACCAACGC
>NZ_QSQO01000036.1:4081-6297 GCF_003436775.1 Collinsella sp. TF11-5AC | reverse complement strand
TTGGTGAGCACCAGGCGGCCGAGCATGGCGAAGCCCATGGCCGGCAGGATGTTGGCGGCAACGCCAAAGCCAGCAAGGACAAAGGGCGGGATGAAGTCGAGCATGCCCTGGATGGCGTCAGCACCCAGATAGAACGACAGCGAGCACAGCAGGAACGCCATGATGATACCGGTCAAACCGATCAGGAAGTGCATCGCATAGACACCCTTAAGGTTGCCCTGGCCGGAGAAGACATCAGCGCGGTCAACCAGAATCGGCAGGGCGGCGTTGAGGATGTTCTTGATGGCAAGGCACAGCGTGGCGATGGGCATAGCGAGCGCGATGGCTGCCTCGGTGCTCTGGCCCAACTGGATAGCGAAGGCGCAGGCGAGCACGCCGCCGATCGTCTCATCAGGCGGCACGTAGGCGCCGATGGAGATCGAGCCCATGAACAGAAGCTCCAGGCTGGCGCCGATCGCGAGGCCGGACTGCAGGTCCCCCAGCACCAGGCCCACGAGCGGGCACAGGACGATGGGGCGGAACGCGTAGAGCGTACCGAGCTGGAAGTCGAACTTACCAAATGCGGCGATAAGTCCGATGAGGATTGCTTGGGTAAGCATATATCCCCCTTTCCTAATAGGACACTACGAAGAGCTCAGACTCTTCGAAATTGAACGCCTAGAGCACGCTTGCGCAGTCAACCTTGGGGTCATCGGCCAGAGGACGGATCTCGACCTCGACGCCGTTGTTCAGCATCTCACGCACATCGGCCTCCTCGGCTGCAGTCAGGAAGATCTGACGAGAGACCTGACGAGCATCGGGGCGCTTCTCGTCCTTGGGCTTGGTGTTGCCCAGGTTGACCGACTTGATCTGCGGGCAGCCTTCAACAAGCTGCTTTGCCTCAGCGATGGTGGCGACACAGATAATCATCTTGTATTTGTCAGTCACACCCGAGTTAATGGCCTCGATGGCATTCGCCATATCCTTGATGACGAGCTTGCAGCCGGCAGGCTTGCCCATCTTGAGCGTCGTCTTCCACACCGGGTCGTTGGCGACCTTATCGCCCACGCAGAAAATGCAGTTGGAGCCAAGGCCCTGGACCCAAGAGACCGCGACCTGGCCATGAAGCAGGCGATGGTCGACGCGAAGTAGCTGAATCATAATGTGACCCCCCAAAGGTCTTGTGCCGTCTTACGGCGTGTCAGTAGGTGCTGCGGATTAGAACTCTTCTTCCTCTTCGTCATCGACCAAAAGATCGTTGACAAACTTCACGCGCGTATCGTCCGCAGCGACGATGGCGCGAATCGTCTCCTCAACCGGCGCCGACTCGTCAGAGAACAGCAGCTGGATAAGCAGAGGAAGGTTCATGTTGGTAACGAGGTACGTGCGGGGACGCGTCTGGACGATCTTGGTGAACTCGTTGTTGACGCTGCCGCCAAAGAGGTCGGTGCAGACAACGACATCATCGTCGGCAGCCATGCCTGCCAGCAGTTTTTGGGCCTCCTCGGCCACGTCCATTCGGTCATCGACGAACATCGAAAGATCGTGGACGTTGTCGCGAGCGCCCGAGAGCAGCTCGACACTCTCCTTGATGCCGGTAGCGAAGTGCGCATGGCTGGCGATGATGTACTGCCTCATTCTGTGTTCCTCTCAATAGCCCGGCGCGTTCCCGCACCCGTTTTCTTTAGTAGTCGAACTGGTGATAGTAGCGACGATACTTGAGGTTGTGCTTGGTGACCGTCTCGTAGTAGCGAGCCAGGCGGTCGGTAACGAGCACCGTCAGAATCCACGGAGACACGATGACGCGGAACTCGTCGTCAAGGCCGGGGATCGCGAACTCGGCGGTGTCGATGACGTTGATGTCGGTGTCGCCGGTCACGCCGCGGGTCAGGAACGCGCGGACGCGCTCGTCGAGCTTGCGGTTCTCGTCCTCGCCCATGAACAGGAAGACCGGGACGCCGGGCTCCACGAGCTCGAGGGTGCCGTGGAAGAAGTCGGCCGAGGTGATGTAGCGGGTGCGCTTCCACTGCATCTCCTCGAGGATGCACATCGAGAACAGGATCGTCTCGCCCCACAGGGCGCCGGAGCCGATGAACATGGTGTAGGGGGCCAGGGCGTACTTCTTGGCGAGCTCCTCGGCGCGCGGCTCGAAGCGCTTGCGGATATCGAGCATGTCCTTCCAGATGTCCTTGGTCTGCTCGATAAACAGATCGAACTTGGGGAAGCAGCCGCGGCGG
>NZ_QSQO01000036.1:0-4071 GCF_003436775.1 Collinsella sp. TF11-5AC | reverse complement strand
AGCAGCCGCGGCGGTTGAGCAGGCGCAGGCCGAAGCAGTCGGCGAGGTAGTAGCCCTTCTCGCAGCCGCCCGAACCATGGTCAGAAGCCATGGCGACGCAGTTCTCGGCGCCGACAGCCTGGCCGATGGGGCCCTCGGGCTTGGTCATGGCGTAGACGCGCACGCCCATGCCCTTCATCTTCTTGACGGCCTCGAGGACCTCGGGGGTGGTGCCGGACTCGGAGGCGGTGAGCACGACGGACTTCTCGGTCATGCGCTTGTGGCCCATGACGTTCCACTCGGCGGCGTGGATCAGGTAGACCTCGAGGTCGCGGTCGCCGAACTTGTTCATGAGGTACTCGAGCTGCATGAGCTCGTCCCAGGTGCCGCCGACGCCCATCAGGAACACGGCGTCGTAGCCCTCGTCGGCGACCTTGTCGGCGAGCGCGGTCATCTTCTTGCCGGTCTCGTAGAGCGCCTTGCCGTCCTCGAGATAGCCCTCCTGGTCGAAATGCATGATCTCGATCTTCTCGGTTTCCTTCATTTGTCTCTCCTTTCTGGGGTTGTTTCCACATCCCCCATGCCAACGGGCATCAAAACCCGCTTACATTCCGTAACACTCAGCCGCTTTGGCCTTAAGCGCATTGACTGACTCTTCGTAGCCCTCTGCCTTGACCTCCATTTGCTTGGAGACGGCATCGAGATACGGGTGCACGTTCCATGACTTCAGACGCTCGGCGATCATGGCCGCAATCGTCTGGAAGAACACAAGATTGGGAATTGCGCTGAGCAGCGGAGCCACCTGAGGCACCGCAACCTCGTGAGCCCTACCCTTGGGATGGGCCGTGAGCAGCACCGTTTTTGCCGTAACGTTCGATAGCGCATCGGCGATATTCGCAAGACGCTCCGACCCCTGCGGATCGTCGACGATAAACACCAGATAGCCCGGAACGATCTGCATCTCGGGACCGTGGACGAACTCCTCGCCTTCGTGATGCATGGCAGGAATCTTGATGGTCTCGCTCAGCTTGAGCGCTGCCTCCTCGGCAACACCATAGTTGGGGCCGTTGCCGACGACCATGGCGGGCATGTGCTCAGAAAGCTCGAGCATGTGATCTTGGACATATGCCTCGGCGGTCTTGCACATCACGGCATTAGCCTGGATAGCCTCGCGCAGGTCATCAAGACGCTGAGCAACGCCCTTGGCGTCAATCGTTCCGCGCGCCTGACCGCCGTAAATACCAAAGAGCACCAGGTACTCAACGAGAACCTCGACGCCCAGAGTCACAAAGTCCACCGACTCGACGCCCACACCGTAGTCAAGAACGATGTCAGCGTGTTCCTTGATGGGTGCCTCGACGTTTGCCGTGAGCGCAACTGCAGCCATATCGTGTGCACGCATGTAATCGAGCGCCGCAATCGTATTGGTCGAATAGCCGCTCTGCGAGACGGCGATGTTGAGCGCATGCTGCGGATAGGTGTGTTCAAAATCGACGAAGGCCTCGGGCGTCACAACGGACACCTGCATCTGCAGCGCATCTTGCAGGTAATCGCGGGCGCAATCGGCGGCATGGCGCGACGAACCCGAAGCAACGATGCGCAGTGCATCAAAAGAACCGGACTGGAAAATATCAACGAGCTGTGCTACCAGCTCAGACGAACGCTCGAGGTTCTCCCCCATACGCACATGGGCAAGCTGAACGTAATCGAGCATCTTCATCGTCTCACCTCATAACAAATCATTAGTATTTGATACCAATCACAGTTACAGGTTACGGCTTTTTGATACCTCTTTGTCGATTAATTTATCCCCATCGGCGAACGGTCGATTTTGAGCCATGTAAGGTTGTATATACAGTCGGTCAAATTGCCCAAACAGACCGGCTGTTACCGCGCGCGATGCAAAGCCCCAGCTAGTACGTATAGGTGTGGCCGCCCGCATCGCCACGATTGAAGGACTTTACATACTCGATAGCCTGACCGCTCGCGTCATAGCTCACGCATTCCAAAAGCAAAACAAGATCCCCTTGTTCCAAGCCAAGCAAGCCCGCGTCGCGTGCACCCACCGCCTCGATATCGAGCTTCTCCTGTGCCATGACCGGCTTTCGGCCCAACATCTCATAGGTCTCGTACAAACTGAAGACCGACACGTCAATATCTTCGATTGTGGGAAACAGCAGGCACGGGATGAACGCCATCTCAATCGATACGGGATCGCCGTTGACGCAGTTCAAACGCCGAATCGAATACAGCAAATCGTCCTCGGCAATGCCAAACAGGTTGGCATAATATGGGCCCGCATAACGCTTGGAACGCGCGAGGATGCGGACGGACGGCTCGCCGCCCGAAGCACGAACCGACTCGCGAAAGCCTCCTGTTCGTTCGTAGGCAACGGGCACTTTCTGCGCCACAAACGCGCCCTTTCCGCGGACGCGTCGAATCTGCCCGCGCCGAACCAGCTCATCGACAGCACTTCGAATGGTCAAGCGTGTCGTACCAAATTCCTCGGCGAGGTCTTTTTCGGACGGAATCATGGAACCCGTGGGATATATACCGCGTTCGATACGCTCTTCAATGCGACGTCGTATGCGCATATAAACCGGGGTGGCATCTACTGTTTCAGCCATTGTTCACCTGCCACGCTCCTCATGCCGTTCTTTTCACCGTTATCGGCAAAGCGGAACTTTGTGGGCAAAATCACCGATTTGCAATGCTCCACAAAACGCATGTCCTTATCAAATTCGATCGTGCTCTCATAGAACACCGGCGTCCCCTCTTCTTGCTGGAGCAGCTCGGCCTCTTCGGCGTTCAAACGCGAGATGGAGATATGCTCACGTCCATGCTCAACACGCACGCCACCTTCTTTGAGCAAGACATCGTAAAGGCTCTCACACTCAAAATCGTGCTCGGGAAGCGATGGGCACAGGGACAGGTTAACGTGAGCGGTCTCGATTGACGCCGGCTCGCCCTCAATAAGTCGAACGCGCTGCATGCGGAGCAAGGGAGCGCCTACAGCCACCCCAAGCTTGTCGGCAAGCGCCTCATCCGCCTCGATGGTCCCGGTGGAAACCAGACGAGAAGAGGGGTGCAGGCCGGCAGTCCGCACAGCATCGGAAAAGTTATACGTTTCCTGGAAGATGTTCAGCGGCTTGGGAGGACACACATACGTGCCCGATCCGCGACGGCTCTCGAGCGTTCCACACGAGATGAGCCGCGTGATACCGGCGCGCAACGCCGTACGCGAAACGCCAATCTCTTCGCACAGCACGCGCTCGGCCGGCAGGCGATCGCCGCCGGCAAGCTGATGGTGCTGGATATACCAAAGAATCCCCTCAACAGCACGATCTTTGGGGGGAATTGCATAAGATTCGCCTGCCATTGCACAGACTCCTCGTTCAGAAACGTATGTCGCCAAAATTAGGCCAGACCACCCATGGCATCAAATTCGGCCTTGATCTTCTCGGCGACATTCCGATACGACTTATACAGGCTTGAATCGCGTTTGACTTCATCGGTCATAACGGGAATCTCTAGTTTGGAAACCTCGTCTTTTCCCGTCTGAACCGCCACAACAACGCCCATACCAAGACACATATTACGCTTGGCTGCGTTCATTTTTGCCGCCTTAGCGGGATTTGCCAGAATACGCTGGGCAAATTCCTGTTTAGAGACCGCTTCATCGGCCTCCGGATCGCCCGCCTCGGCCACTTCGCACTGCAACACGTCCGCATAGTCAAAAATCTTCGGCTCGCCGCCGCGCTGATGTACGGCCCACTTGCGACGCGTGGCATCCTGGTAGATAGCCGGCAAAAACGTAAACCGCGGCGGGTCCAAAATCGTGTCCGTGATGGTAAACACATCGGGATCAAAGGCATCCTGCGGGTTTTTCTTCTTGAACAGCCCCATATCAGCCTCTCCTACTAACATTTAACAACTCAAGCTAAATATAGCACCAATTTCAAGCCGCCACCTCACCCTATCGGTACGCGGCGTCTATGGCTCGCCCAGCGGGGTAATACGGGCGAGGGCCGGGGTGCCTGCTTTGTTTTGAGAAGTGGGCTTCGCGAACTTCTCAAAACAAAGCAGGCACCC
>NZ_QSQO01000035.1:0-7310 GCF_003436775.1 Collinsella sp. TF11-5AC | reverse complement strand
CCTCCCATTTCTTGTGTCCAAGAAATGGGAGGCAGTTCACGTAGTGCGCAGCGGGGGTTCTTTCATGTCCGAGGACGTCCGCGAAGGTCAGCCCTCAGATCCTGCGGTAGGAGACCTAGGCCTCGTTGTACACCGTCTTGAGCTTCAGCAGGTGCTGATAGCGGTCCATAGCGGCCTGCTCATTCTCCTTGAAGAGCTCCTCGGCGCGCTCGGGGAAGGAACGCGTCAGCGAAGCGTAACGGGCCTCGTTCATCAAGAACTCCTGATAACCGCCCGCGGGCTCCTTGGAATCGAGCGAGAACTTCTTGCCGGCAGCAGCCTCGGGGTTGAAGCGGAAGAGGTTCCAGTAACCGCACTCGACAGCCTTCTTCATCTCGGCCTGGCAGTTCTGCATGCCGCCCTTCTTGATGGAGTGCATCTCGCAGGGGCTGTAGCCGATGATGAGGGACGGGCCGTCATAGGCCTCGGCCTCGTGGATGGCCTTGAGGGTCTGAGCCGGGTTGGCGCCCATGGCAACCTGTGCCACGTAGACGTAGCCGTAGCTCATGGCAATCTCGGCCAGAGACTTCTTCTTGGTCACCTTACCGGCAGCGGCGAACTGAGCGACCTGGCCCAGGTTCGAGGCCTTGGAGGCCTGACCGCCGGTGTTGGAGTAGACCTCGGTGTCGAAGACGAAGACGTTGACGTTGTGGCCGGAAGCCAGGACGTGGTCCAGGCCACCGAAACCGATGTCGTAGGCCCAGCCGTCGCCGCCGAAGATCCAGAAGGACTTCTTGGTGAGGTAAGCCTTGTCGGCGAGGATTGCCTTGGAAGCGTCGCAGCCGCACTTCTCGAGCTCGGCAACGTAGGCAGCGGCAGCGGTCTTGGAGGCCTCGGCGTCGTTGACGGAGTCGATCCAAGCCTGGCCGGCGGCCTTGAGCTCATCGGACGGACCATCGGCAGCGATGATGTCCTGGGTAGCGGCGATCAGCTTGTGCTGAACGGCCTCATAGCCAACGGCCATGCCCAGGCCGTGCTCGGCATTGTCCTCGAACAGGGAGTTGTTCCACGCCGGGCCGTGACCGTCCTTGTCCTTGCAGTAAGGAGCGGTGGCAGCGGGGTTGCCCCAAATGGAGGAGCAGCCGGTGGCGTTGGAAATGAACATGCGGTCGCCGGCGACCTGGGTCACCAGACGTGCATAGGCGGTCTCGGCGCAGCCGGCGCAGGAGCCGGAGAACTCCAGGTAGGGCTGCTTAAACTGGCTGCCCTTGACGTTGGCCGCGATGAGCTCCTTCTTCTCGGAGACGTTCTCGACCATGTAGTCCCAAACGGGCTGCTGGTCCATCTCCTGCTCGGTGGGAACCATCTCGAGGGCGCCCTTGGGGCAGACCTTGACGCAGTTGGTGCAACCCATGCAGTCGAGCGGGGACACAGCCATGGTGAACTTCATGCCCTTGGCCTTGGGGCCCATGGCGTCGAGCGTGCGGGTAGCCTCGGGCGCGGCGGCAGCCTCGTCCTCGGTCATCGCGAACGGACGGATGGTGGCATGCGGGCACACGTAGGCGCACTGGTTGCACTGGATGCACTTGGTCTCGTCCCAGTGGGGAACGACCACGGCGACGCCGCGCTTCTCGTATGCGGAGGCGCCCAGCTCAAACTGGCCGTCGGCGCAATCGACGAAGGCGGAAACAGGCAGGCTGTCGCCGTCCATGCGATCGATGGGCTCGAGCAGGTTCTTGACCTGCTGGGCGATAGCGGACTTGGTCTCCTCGGAGAGCTCGACGGGAGCGGCATCCTCGGCGGTAGCCCAGTCGGCCGGAACCTCGAACTTACGGAAGGCGGTAGCGCCGGCATCGATGGCCTTGTGGTTGGCGTCGACGATAGCCTGGCCCTTCTTCATGTAGGACTTGGTAGCCGCGTCCTTCATGTACTGCAGGGCGTCCTCGGCGGGCAGGACCTTGGCCAGCGCGAAGAAGGCGGACTGGAGCACCGTGTTGGTGCGCTTGCCCATGCCGACCTTAGCGGCCAGGTCGATAGCGTCGATCAGGTAGACGTTGACGTTGTTGTTCGCGATGTAGCGCTTGGCCACGGCGGGCATGTGCTCGGCGAACTCCTCGTCGCTCCACTGGCAGTTGACCAGGAAGGTGCCGCCCGGCTTGACGTCGCGGACCATCTTGAAGCCCTTAACGATGTAGCTGGGGTTGTGGCAAGCGACAAAGTCGGCCTTGGTCACGTAGTACGGCGAGCGGATCGGGGAATCACCAAAGCGCAGGTGCGAGACAGTGACGCCGCCGGTCTTCTTGGAGTCGTACTGGAAGTAGGCCTGGACGTACTTGTCGGTGTGGTCGCCGATGATCTTGATCGAGTTCTTGTTGGCGCCGACGGTACCGTCGCCACCCAGACCCCAGAACTTGCACTCGATGGTGCCGGGGGCTGCGGTGTTGGGCGCATCCTCGGCCTCGGGCAGGCTCAGGTTGGTCACGTCATCGACAATGCCGATGGTGAACTCGCGCTTGGGCTCGTCCTTCTTGAGCTCCTCGAAGACAGCAAAGGCGGACGCGGGAGGCGTGTCCTTGCTGCCCAGGCCATAACGGCCGCCGACGACCTTGATGCCCGTCTTGCCGGCCTCGTAGAGAGCGGAGACGACGTCCTGGTAGAGCGGCTCGCCGATGGAACCCGGCTCCTTGGTGCGGTCCATGACGGCGATCTTCTGGACGGTCTCGGGAAGAACGTCGACGAAGTGCTTGATGGAGAACGGACGGAACAGACGAACCTTGACCAGGCCGACCTTCTCGCCGTGAGCGTTGAGGTAGTCGATGACTTCCTCGAGCACGTCGCAGAAGGAGCCCATGCACACGACGACGCGGTCGGCATCGGGAGCGCCGTAGTAGTTGAACAGGCCGTAATCGGTGCCGAGCTTCTCGTTGATCTTCTTCATGTAGCCCTCGACGACGGCGGGAAGCTCGTCGTAGACCTTGTTGCAGGCCTCACGGTTCTGGAAGAAGATATCGCCGTTCTCGTGGCTGCCGCGGGTGTGCGGGTGCTCAGGGTTGAGCGCGTGGTCGCGGAAAGCCTGGACGGCGTCCATGTCGCACATCTCGGCAAGATCCTTGTAGTCCCACATGGCGACCTTCTGGATCTCGTGGCTGGTGCGGAAGCCGTCGAAGAAGTTGAGGAACGGGGTCTTACCCTCGATGGCGGCAAGGTGAGCCACCGGCGAGAGGTCCATGACCTCCTGGACGTTGCCCTCGGCGAGCATGGCGAAGCCGGTCTGACGACAGGCCATGACGTCGGAGTGATCGCCAAAAATGTTCAGGGCGTGGGAAGCGACGCAACGCGCGGAGACGTGGAAGACGCCCGGGAGTTGCTCGCCCGCGATCTTGTACATGTTCGGGATCATCAGGAGCAGACCCTGAGAAGCCGTGTAGGTGGTGGTCAGAGCACCGGCGCCCAGCGAACCGTGAACAGTACCGGCTGCACCTGCCTCGGACTCCATCTCGACGACCTTGACCGGGGTGCCGAAGATGTTCTTGCGACCCTGGGCCGCCCACTGGTCGACATGGTCGGCCATCGGGCTGGACGGCGTAATGGGATAGATTCCCGCTACCTCGGTGTACGCATACGAAACATATGCGGCCGCCTCGTTGCCGTCCATAGACTTAAACTTACGCGCCATATACCCCTCTCCTCTCATATAGGTATACAGGCCCCGGCGATCGCCGGGATGTTGGCGTGATGGGATTTTCGCTGTTGCTTCCAATCATCTGGCAGGCAGGCTCAGCAGCAGGTACATGGCGTGGAGAGAAGGCATGCCGAGGCGAGGAGGGCTGCACGCGCTCCACAAGCCCAGCTACCCGTCTTGCACATGACCGAGCGCCGCAAAGGCCGCATGCCGGATGCTCCCGGGCACGCCCCGGCGATGGGAAGCGCCCGCAACGGAAATCCGCATGCGGGTTTATTGTACCCCGCCGTCAAGTGTAATTTCGGCAAATATAGGCGGGCGGTAAAGGTTTACCTTGGGTGACCATCAAGGGCAAAATTGATCCTTCCGTCACCGAGGGACCAAATGGCAGCTGCGGTGAAATAGGAACTGTTTTTGCCGGCCGTAGCCTTAAACAGCCCCTATTTCACCGCAACTTATTTAGGAGATGAGTCAGAGGGCGCCGAGGAGGATGGCGTAGGTTGTGGATTCGCCGAGCTTGAGCTCGTCGCCGGGATTGAGCTGGGCGGAACGGCCGGGCTCGACCTGAATGCAGACGTTCGTCGCGTCGTTTACCACCACGGTTCCGTTGGTGGACGACAGGTCCTCAACGTACCAGACATTTTGGTCATCGCACCACACGTGGGCATGGCGAGCCGAAACGTCATCGCCCACATCGGTGATGCCGCCCTCCCCCGTTGCCAGCGCGCCGATCTCGACGCCTTCCTCACTCGGCTGAATCCAGCGCGGGACGCTCACCGCGTAGCCGTTTTGCACGCGCAGCAGTCCCAGCGGATGCGCCGGCGCGACCTCGTGCTCGCCCGACTTGGAACCAAGGCGGGCGTGAGAGCAAACGGCATAGGGAACGAATCTTGCGGATGTACTCCTCGACGTCAGGCAGGTAAGCCCCACGAAGTCACCGGGGAGGCCCAAGCGGCCCGGCACCACTTCCAGATTCTGACCAGGGCGAGTCGTTCGCCGGTGGCTGAAGGCTCGCTCCCACCCAAAAGGGGAGATTCGCGTTGTTCCCCAATCGCTCTCGCATCTTTCATTTTGCTCGAGGTGGGCTATAAAAACTTTCCTGGTGAAAGGCGGCGATTGGTTTCCTTTCTTTCTAGAGGAGCGCGCCTGTAATCTGTTTTCATCCTAAATCAAGTTGAGATCGGACCTTCCAGAGGCAAGTCGACTCAAACTGCGAGGCTCCATGTTGGAATAAAGAGCGCTGCCGAAGTGCCAACAACACAAAGCTTGCCAGTCTCAAATAGAACCTTTTGGGAGTCCGATTGGGCCGCACACCGAATCCCCGCTGGTGGTTTTTTATAGCTGCGTAACAATAAACAAGGTTAGTGCCAGTCCAGCATGAAATTGAGGAACGTATGCATTTTTTCTCAGTAAGTGATCGTCGTTACTGCTTCGATGAGGTCACTCGCAATTGCTTTCAGGTTGACCAAGCATCAGAAGATGCGCTTCGCATATTTGAAGCATCGGGAAGAACGGTCAACTCGAAGTTGCTAACAAAGTCACTTGCTGCGAAAGGCTACGACCAAACGACCATAGCAGAACTTGAAGACGACATTGATGAGTATCAACGATTGTCTGAGCGGACTTTCTTAACAAAAGACACGCCTCGAAAACTTAGATCCATCGAACTCCACGTTTCACATGCATGCAACCTTGGTTGTAGTTACTGTTTTGCCGGTAAAGGAGATTATGGAACGTCTCCTCTGCTGATGACAGACGAGATAGCCTTCAAGGCGGTCGACTACCTCGTCGCAAGTTCATCGGAAAACGAAACGCTTGCAATCGTCTTTTTTGGTGGGGAACCCATGATTAACGAGCCGCTGATATGGAAAACGGTCGACTATTCAAAAAGAATATACCCCAATAGAAACTTTACCTATTCTATTACGACCAACGGAACGCTTTTGAATGACACTGCTGTGAATTCTTTCAAGGAGCACGGGTTTTCTGTTCTGATTAGTCTCGATGGTACAGGATGCAAGCACGATGCATCGCGCCCGTACAAGACGGGAGGCGGCTCTTTCTCCGATATCGACAAAAACGTTCGTCGTTTTTCCGAGTCGTTCCCCTTCGGCGCAAGAGCGACCTTAACAAATAATAACTGTAACCTTGTTGAAGACTATCTTCAGTTTAAAGAGATGGGCTTCAGAAGGATTTACTTCTCGCCCGTGAGCTCATTCGATGAGAATATCAAACTCGACGAACACTCATTAAACAAAATCAGGGCGGGCCTAATAGATTTGGCGGATCAATATCTCAAACAGATTGATCAAGGGGAAAAGCCCTTGTTTAGAACATTGAAAACTGCAGTTGATTTGATTATGAGCAACAGGATCGCCTTTGTCGGATGCGGGGCTGGCAGGCGTTTTATTTCCGTGACTCCCGAAGGGGACGTATACCCCTGTCACAGGTTTGTCGGGATGATGCGATTCAAAATGGGCAACATCGTCACCGGAATTGACGAAACTAGGTATATTGAAAACTGGAGTCAGGGTGTCGAAAAAAGAATTGACTGTACGGACTGTTGGGCTCGGTCTTTCTGTGGTGGGGGCTGTAGCTGGGAGGCTGCAGACGAGCACGGCTACTTGCCCAAGAGTCTACACCCTGCATCATGTGAATATAGAAAAATGTGCTACGAGATGGCTTTTGACCTTATTTCCCGCCACTCATCTTCGCAGGAGAAAAATCAACGAGAAGCTACTGTATCGGAATAAGCGGTTCAGCGCATTGCTGTCACCATTGTGGAGGTGTTCGTTCTTCTGATTACCGTCTGCGAAGCTTATTGCTACGTTCGCCGAAACCATTCTAGAAATATGGTGAACTAGACATCTTGGTTTGTTATACACAATATTGAGGTTTTTCTGCACTCAAAGGGAGGTAGTCGTGAAGCATATTCATCCGATTAATCCAGGAAGTGGCGACGAGGCAGGCGTGAAGCCGATGTCTTTTGACTGCCTCTTGGGCATTACTGACATCTGTACTGTTTATGATAAAGCAGATGGCTGTGGTGCATACGATTACTGCGACTATGACATGGATGGCGGCAGCATCTGCGTTGTAGATCACTGTGGCATTGATCAAACGTAGTCTCTAATTGGATTAAGGTGAGGAGCTGTTATGAAGCATATCCATCCTGTTGGTTCAAATGAACATACTCCCGTTGAGCCTTGTTGTCTTGGAGTTGATATATGCAATTTTTACGACATCGCCGAGTGCCCTGTTGCGGATTGGTGCTATGTCGATAAAGAATCAAGCTGTGTTTTGCCAGCAGATTGGTGCGATCCAGTTGACGAGTAGTTTTTGTGTCTAGGAACTATTTGGTCCAATTCAAAATAAGATGGGGACAAATACCAAAATCTCGTGTCTGGGAGGAGTTATGCCATTATTGCAAGGTCTCGTTGGATTAACCTTTGTACTTGCTTTATATCTGGCACCTTTTTTATTGTTATTCTTCATTATCCGATTCTTTCTTCGGAAAAAATAGGAGTATCACGCAAACATTAGCGTAGCTTTCTTCCAATATGAGCCGAGCATTGGCAAGTGGAATAAGAAGCCCGACCGTTCGTCACATCAAAACCACCCCTAAAAGGGGTGGTTTGCTCTTAGGGTA
>NZ_QSQO01000034.1:0-10675 GCF_003436775.1 Collinsella sp. TF11-5AC | reverse complement strand
GCAGGCGTCGGGCGAGGCGGCCCGCGCCGCGGGGTCGAAGGGCGCCGCCTCCGCGATCGCGGGCGCGGTCTCGGGCGCCGCGCCCGCCCTGCTCGGGGCGGTGGCCGGCATCGTGGCCTTCGTCGCCTGCGCGCTCGCCGTCGCGCAGCTGCTGAGCGCGCTGTTCGGCTTCTGGGACGACGCGGCCTCCAAGCGGGGCCTCGAGGGGCTGCCGCCCTACATCACCTACGAGATGGTCGAGGCGGCGCTCGAGTGCCAGGAGGAGTACGGGCACCCGGCGGGCTGCACCATCGCGCAGATCATCCAGGAGTCCGGCCAGGGCGACCGCATGAGCCAGCTCGCAGAGCGCGACCACAACCTCTTCGGCATGAAGTGGTGGTCGGGCTACGCTGGCTGCCCCGAGGTGGCCGGCAAGGCGAACTGGGCCACCAGCGAGGAGTACGTGCCCGGCGAGCACACCCAGATCACGGCGAGCTTCATCCGCTTCACCGGCGACGCCGAGTGCATCCGCTTCCGCAGCAGGGTCTTCCTGCAGGCGGAGCGCTACTCGGGCAACGCCCTCATCCGCGAGGCGATCGAGAGGCGCGACTCGGACAGGATGGCCGAGGGGCTCAAGGACGCCGGCTGGGCGACCGACTCGTCCTACGTCGAGTCCCTGAAGTCGATCATGGCGCAATGGGGCCTCTACAGGTTCGACTCCATGACGGTCGAGGACCTGAAGGACGCATCCGCGAGCGGGAACGCGATCGTCGAGGCGGCGTACAGCCAGCTCGGCGTGCCCTACGTGTGGGGAGGCTCGACCCCCGGCAAGGCGCTCGACTGCAGCGGACTCACGCAATACTGCTACGCGCAGGCGGGCATCCGCATAAGCCACTACACGGGTTCCCAGTACGAGGAGCTCAGGCGCATACCGCTCTCGGAGGCGAAGCCCGGCGACATCCTCTACCGCTCGGGCCACGTGGCCATCTACATCGGCGACGACAGGTACATACACGAGCCGCGAACGGGCGACGTGTGCCGTATAGCGAGCGGCATCGGCAGCTTCAGCTGCGCGCTCACCGCGAGATAGGAGAAACCAATGCAGGGAAAGTCAAGGGTCATGGCCGCCGTCGCGGCAAGCGCGCTCGTCGTGGCGCTCGGCGCGGGCGCGGCGCGCTGCGCCATCGCCCCGCAGGAAGGCGCGCAGGATAGTCCACAGGAGCAAGAGCAGCCCGCGGCTGCAGGCGCCGACGTGGCAACCGGGAAGGCCACCTCGGGCGCCGAGGCGCTCTGGAACACCGCATGGACGGGCGCCGACGACCCGACAGCCACGCTGCGGATCGTCGAGGGCGCCATGGTGGAGAGCGCGGGCGGCACCGAGCGCGCCTGGTTCTTCTCGGCCGAGGAGCCCTCCGAGGCCGGCGGCGTGCTCAGCATGCCCATCGAGGTCAAGGGAACCGGCGATAAGGCGGGAGGCCTGTCGCTCATCCAGGTCTCGGGCGATGGGGACAACCGCACCCTGGCATGCGACCTTCTGATGCAGGCCTACGTGCCCCAGAAGGCGCAAGTCGGAGCGTTCTCCGTGACCGGCACCGACGACCGCCTCTCCGAGGCGCTTGGCGCAGACGTCGCCGCCATCGAGGAGGCCGTCGCCGGGAAGGCGGCGGAGGTGTCCCCGCAGGCGACGGGAGCCACCTGGGACAAGGAGGTGTGGCTCGACTACGCCGGAAACGTCGCGTCGACGACCTTCACGCTCGACGACCCCGCCTCGACGGTGGTCACCGTGGTTTCGCGCGGCGGCTCGCTGGAGGCGATGTAGCCGTGCGGGCGCTTGAATCGCAACGCCGAAGGGCGTTCGCCATCTCCGCCGCGACGGCATTCGCCCTCTGCGCGCTCCTGCTCGTCCCCGCGCAGCCGGCATACGCCGACATAGCCGGGGACGTCAACGATTGGCTGTGCGGCCTTCTGCGCGACTGCTGCAACTGGATGTTCAAGGCGCAAACGGGCGTGCTCGGGTCGATCGGCGCGAACGGGATCCTCTCGGCCGACTTCGCGCACATGCTCACGAGCTCGAGCGACCTGACCATGCACGACGTCGCCAGGGGCGTATGGCAGGCTGCCATCCTGCCGATCGGGTGCGGGGTGCTCGGCCTGGTCTTCACTCTGAAGCTCATCGAGATCTCCCAGCGCATGGACGGCAGCCAGAGCCTTCCCGGCGTCAAGGAGGTCGTTTTCCTCCTCGTGTTCTTCGCCGTGTTCCTGTTCCTCATACAGAACAGCTTCGACCTGATGGCGTCGATCTACGAGGTCTGCGGGCTCGCCATCGACCGAGTCGAGGCGCTCTTCGGCGCCGGAGGCGCGCTCGACCTGCCCGAGGTGTCCGTCGTCACCACCGATGACGACATCCCGTCGCTCATCGCCATGCTCGTCGCGAGCCTCATCAGCTGGGTCGTGGTGCTGGCGGCCTACGTCGTCGCCCTCGTGGTCTGCTGGGCCCGCGCGCTCCAGCTCTACATCATGGCCGCGTTCGCCCCGATCCCGCTGGCGTTCCTCGGCATGGACGCCACGCGCCAGATAGGCCTCGGCTACCTGAAGAGCTTCGGGGCGGTCTGCATCGCCGGCGTCATCATCCTCGTGCTGCTCATATCGTTCCCGCTCGTGCTCGGCGGGCTCACCGGGGCGAACCCCGGGACGGGCACCCCGGCCGACGCGGTCGCGAACGGGCTCACCTACGCGCTGCAGTACCTGGCCATGTGCGTGCTGCTCATCCTGGCCCTCGTGAAAAGCGGCTCCTGGGCGCGCGACATCGTGAGCGGCTTCTAGCGGAAAAGCGAGGAAGGGGGCGGTCGCCATGAGATAGGGGCGCCGCGCCGGGGCACGCGTCCCGGCGGATGAAGACAAGGACCGATTGAAAACGAAAAGGAGGAAAGACATGGAAGAGAGGAAGAACGTGTACCTCTCGCTGCACAAGAGCTTCGTGCGCGAGGGCATCGAGTACACCGACCGCGCGACCGGCGAGGCCAGGACCTTCAACTCGGCGACCCTTCCCAAGGGCACCGTCGTCGACGGCATGGACGTGGGAGGCTACGAGTTCAGCCCCATGTTCGTTAACGAGAGCCGCTTCAAGGGGGCCGACTTCCGGGACATACCGCTGCTCGCGAACCGCGAGGTGTGGCTGAGGAAGCCGGTGATGGGCCCGGACGGCCAGCCCGAGCTCGACGAGGGCGGACGCGCGGTCAAGGACACCGTGAAGGTCATGCCGGCGCAGCTCAAAGAGGCCGTTGACGCAGGGCGCTCGCGCTACCTCGCGGAGCGCGCCGAGCACGCCCGCCAGGCGAGCCGCGCTACCGAGCACGAGGCGCCCCGCGCACAGCGAAGCGTCGAGAGATAGGGAGGCGGAAAGATGAACGCAGCGAAAGACTGCACCTTGCAGGAAAAGCTCCTCCGATGCGCCATGGCGCTCATCCTGGCGGCGGGGGCGCTGCTCGCCTCCGTGGCGGCCTCGCCCGCCTACGCCGCGCCGAGCACGGTAGACGTGTCCGTCGGCGGCAAGATCCCCTACGGCGGCTTCGCCACCACGTGGATGAGCGCCGACGGGAACATCGCCTACTGCGCCGAGCCCTCGTCCCCGACGCCCGCGCCGGGCTCCTACTCAACGAGCCCCGTGCCGAGCGACGACGTGACAGCGGCGATCTGGTACTCGTTCGGCTCTCCCGGCTTCGACGCGTCGATGTTCCCGGGCAGCTGGTACGACGGCGGCGGCTGGGACGACGCGAAGTACGCCGCGGCGAGCCATGTGCTCATCGCCTACGCCTACTCTGGGTCCGAGTCGGCTGCCACGCACGGCACGAGCGCCGAGTTCGCCTCCTGGGCGAAATCCGAGCTGATCGGCGGGACCTTCGCCAAGATGAAGGCGGGCGCCGGCAGGGTCTCCGCCGGGTTCGAGGCGTTCTGCGTCAGGACCGGCGGCGGCTCACAGACGCTCGTGAGCTTCAGCTGGTCCGCAGGCGGCGTCAAGGTCGCCAAAGAGGACTCCGAGGCGGGCGCAGAGCCCCAGGGCGACGCCTCGCTCGACGGCGCGAGCTTCTCCGTCGTTAACGAGACCGGCCGGTACGTGCTGGTCGGCGGCAAGTACTACGCCGACGGAGAGGTCTGCGCCACGATCAAGACCGCGCCCGAGAACGGATCGCACGTCGCCGCGACCGGCGCCGACGCACTTCCCGCAGGCAATTACCGCATCGTCGAGTCCGGAGCGCCCGAGGGCTACGACGCCAGCGACGCCTCCGTCGCGTTCACCGTGAAGGCCGGCGAGGTGCGCGACCTCACGGGCGACCCCGTGACCGACGAGGTCTTCCGCGGCGGCGTGCAGGTGACCAAGTCCGACAAGGAGCTGCAGGCGTCCGAGGCGCTCGCGGGCAGCGGCCACAAGGAGGCGCCTGGCGAGCACCCCGGCCTCGACGGGATCGAGTTCACCGTCACGAACCGCTCGGCGCACAAGGTCCTCGTTGACGGCGAATGGCACGAGCCGGGCGAAGCCGTGGCCACGCTGACCACCGCATGGAACGACGAGGCCGGCGCCTACACCGCGCAGACCGCGGCCGACGCACTGCCGTACGGAACCTACGACGTGCGGGAGACGGCGACGAACGGGAGCTACCTACTGACCGACGGCGAGCCCCGCACCTTCGAGGTCCGCACCGGCGGCGAGATCGTGAGCGCCTCCGCGGACGGCGCCGCGCTCGAGTTCCGCGACCAGGTGGTGCGCAACGACCTCGAGCTCTCCAAGAAGAGCGAGACCGACAACGCCGGCCTCATGGTCCCGTTCGCCATCGAGAACGCGGCCACCGGCGAGACGCACGTGCTGGTGACGGACCGCAACGGCGACGCGTCCACCGCGAGCAGCTGGAACAGGCACTCGAGGGACACCAACGCCAACGACGCCCTGCTCGGCCATGAGGGCCCGATTGCTGCCGCCGACATGGACCCGAAGGCCGGCATCTGGTTCTCGCTCGGCGAGGACGGCTCCTCGGCGCCGGTCGACGACTCGCTGGCGGCACTGCCGTACGGCGCCTACACCATGACCGAGCTGCGCTGCGAGGCCAACGAGGGCCTCGAGCTCATCACCAGGAGCTTCTGGATCGAGCGCGACTCGACGGTCGCGAAGGCCGTGTGGATGGGCCTTGACGACCAGGAGGGCCCGCGCATCTCCACCACAGCAAAGGACGGGGCGGACGGCGACAAGGACGTCTCGGCCGACGCCGAGGCCAAGGTCGTCGACGCGGTGGCCTACGAGGGGCTGAAGGCCGGCGAGGAATACGAGCTCTCGGCGACCCTCGTCGACAAGGCGACCGGCGAGCCCGTGACCGATGCCTCGGGCAAGCCCGTGGGGGCCAAGGCCGAGTTCGCGCCCGCGCTCTCGACGGGCAGCCAGGACGTAGAGATCTCCTTCGACGCGAGCCTGCTCGGCGGCCGCGACCTGGTCGTGTTCGAGAGCCTTCGCAAGGACGGCGCCGAGGTGGCGTCGCACGCGGACCTCTCCGACGAGGGCCAGACCGTCCACGTCGCCGTCGAGGTGGGCACCCAGGCGGCCGACGCCGCCGACGGCGACCAGGTCATCGAGGCCGGCAAGGCAAAGGTCGTCGACACGGTGGCCTACAAGGGCCTCGTCCCCGGCGAGACCTACATCGCCGTGGGCACGCTCATGGACAAGGGCACCGGAGAGCCGTTCCTCGACAAGGACGGCAACGAGGTGACCGCGCGCACGCCCTTCGAGCCAGAGGCGCCCTCCGGCACCGTCGAGGTGACCTTCGAGTTCGACACCGAGGGCCTGGCCGAGGGAGACGAGCTCGTCGTCTTCGAGAAGGTCCTGGACTCCGCCGGCAACGTCGTTGCGACCCACGAGGACATCGACTCCGCCGAGCAGAGCGTCGTCGTGGACAACCCCGACACGCCCGAGGTGCCCGAGGAGCCCTACGCCAAGACCGGGGCCGACGCCCCCGACGCCACCGGCTACGCCGTGGCCGCAGGCATCGCTCTAGCAGCTGCGGCGGGCGCGGGCGGAGTGCTCGCGTACCGCAAGCGCAAGACGGCCGGCGCAAGCAAGGACGCGGCAGCCGAAGAGCCTGCCGAAGAGCCGGAAGAGTAGCGGCGCCGCATCGATACCGAACCGGAGGCCCTGGGCGCCCGCCCGGGGCCTCCCCTGCGAACGGGGGAGGACATGAACAAAGGGAAAGCCGCCACGGCACTCGCCATTGCCGTGGCGTTGCTGGCGCTGGCGGCGCTCGCCGTCCTGCCGCTGCCCGAGAGGAACCCGTACGGGGTGCACGAGGCGCCTGCTGCGGAAAAGGATGCGGCAATGGAGGCTCAAGAGACGGGAGGCGGCATCGACTGGGACGCCCTTCCCGCCTCCGTCGTCGCTTGGGTGCGCGTGCCGGGCACGACCGTCGACTACCCGATCGTCCAGGGCCGGCCCGAATCGCCCGACTTCTACCTCACGCACGACGCCGGCGGCGAAAGATCAGCGTGGGGCGCTCCCTACATCGACGCCGGGTGCGCGCAGGGCGCCGAGAGCCCGCTCGTCATCGTCTACGGGCACCACATGTCCGACGGCACTATGTTCGCGCCGCTCGCGCAATACTCGTCGCGCGGTTTCGCCGAGGGGCACCGCACCATCCGGGTCTACACCCGCGAGAATGCGATCGAGCTCGAGGTCTTCGCGGCTGACGTGGTCGACGCGAGCTCAGAGGGCAAGCGGACCAACTTCGCCGGCGCTGCGGAGCTCGACGCCTACCTCGGGGACAAATTGTCCCAGTGCGAGGTCGTCCTGGAAGATTCGGCGGACATCGCGCATGCCTGGGCCTTCGTGACGTGCAGCTACCAGACGAGCAACTCCCGCACCGTGGTCTACGCGAAGGAGGTGGAAACATGGGATTCGCGCCCTTCGGAATAGGGCTCCTCATGGGGCTCCTCACGCTCACGGCCTACGCCTGCTGCGCAGCCGGCGACGACGACCGAGACTAGGACTTGCAGATCGAAACTACAACCGAATATGGCCCTTCGACCCCTTGCCGCTATATCTCGGCAAGGGGTCTTGCATGTGGTGAGATAATTTACGCACTTGATAGAAACAAGACGCTGCCGGCTGCTTCTCGATAAGCTTCCGGTTGTCCATGAATAGAGGTACGCAATTGGGAAAGATTAAGCTGCAAGACGTCAAAAGGGCCATCGACATCGGAAAAGACGTTCTGCCCTTCGTTGAGCCCGCTGTGAACAAATACGGGCCCGCTCTGATCGACTGGGGGCAGCAAAGGGGGAAGCAGGCGGCAGATAGCCTGGGAGAAGCCAGGGACTCATTCCTTTCAAAGGGTCGGGCAATCAAAGACAAGAAGGAGCAGCAAAAGTCACTCGAGGCATCCCGCAAGAAGGCCGTGGCAAGCTCGCTTCCGCCGATCTCCGCAAAAGATTTCTTCGAGAACTTCGAGAACAACGTCTCCAGCGAAGCCGACCTCAGCGATGGGTACATGGCGATCGCCGGCTGCTACGCCGTCGTCACGATGAAATCGGCACGAGAGAAAGACCCTTCCGCCTACGAGGACGTCTATGTCGGTTGCGGCAAATCCATGGGCTTCAGCATATACACACAGCTTTGCGGTTTCGGCAACATCGACGTCTACGCTGACTTCAAGTTCAAAAGACCAATGATGATTCTGCTCTTCCCGTGTGAGGAGAAAGACCTCGAGACCCGCTATGAGGCCCTCGTCAGGGATCTTCAGGCCGAGGGCTCGTACAACAAATGGGACGTCCTGGCGCGTTCCGATGAGGCGAGATAGGCGCTAAGAGCATGAGCGACAAAGAACTTGCGCCAATCAGCGTCGAGGTCGTTCCCGTCGAGGACTTGGAGAACATCAGGCTCGTCGCGAACGCCGATGCGGGCAAAGAGAACAACGTCGGCATCGGAGAGCGGGCGGACGCCATTCTCGGCCTCGCCTCGGACGTCATAGACCTCGTCGAGGAAAACAGCTCTACAAAGTCGAGGTTCCCGAAGGCTACAGCTTTAAGGACCTCGTCGCCTCGAAGAAGGATCCGGAAGCGGTAAGGGCCCTCGTCCGAGACCCGAAAGGTCGCCTGAGCGGCGACGTCTCCCTCAAAGCCGCTGGGGTCAGCCCCGCACAGATCGCCAGCGTCGGCCTTGCCGCAGCGGCGATGGTTGTCGGTCAGGCGTACATGACCGAAATCAGCGACAGCCTCCAGTGCATCGACGCCAAGCTGGAATCGATCGCCTCCATGATCGCCGGCGACCAGAGGGCGAAGGTCAAAAACGCCCTGGACATCGCTAGGACCTACGCAGCCCTTCATGACGATTACCTCCAAAAGCCCGCCGAGGCACGACAGGCGGCAAGAAACGAGATCGAGGGCAGGTACAACGACGTCGGTCAGGTAATCGATTGGATTACCGAGCAACTCGCCGGCATCGAAGACAAGGCCAGGGACGCCGCTGAGCGCGAAAAAGACCTCGAACCGTTGCTTAAAGAGGTCCAATCCTACGAGGCTCAGTTGGGGGTGCGGCGTGGAGTATGGACCACCGGTTTCTCGGCGCGCGCCTCATTTCTCGACAGCGTACACACATTGTTCGCGTTCGGCGCCGCATCCCCTTTTTCCCAGGATCTTTGTTCCGAATTGAGATACAGACGATCAGAGGCTATCCTGCTCATCAGGATGCTTGCATACTTTGATGGTGCGAGTTGCGGACACGCAAGAGCTACGCGTTTGGTTCGTTTTCAGCGGTGTTGGAAGTATCGGCTCAATGAAAAGCCAAGTTGACATTTTCGTGGACCGAGGCTTAGAAATGGCTTTTCTCGCTTGCGCAGACATGGTGCATAAAAGCGTTTTGCTTGGGAATTCTAACGAAATAAATAACCACATAACGTAAATGCAGCCATAGATACAAAAGGAATCGAATGGCCAGAGAGGATTGCCCTTTCCGATGGTCGATTCTTGACAGGCAAACTCAAGCCTCGTTAATATTACATGGTTTGCCAGACCGAATTAACAAAGGAGGGGTGTCGTGGTTGGTCTTTTCCGCACGTGGATGAGCGCCTAGAAAGCGGCGCTGTTGTGGCGTCGCGCTGTTTTTCTGCACGCCATTTCACGATTGGACATAACCATGATATTTGAAACCTCTCGGGGCAGGTCTGCTCTGCTGTGCCATTCATGGCAATTCAAGCTTTGTTTCGTATGGGGCGGGGAGCTCGTTTCGACATTGACGAGTTCGATTCTCCAAATGGGTCTTATTTGGCATCTCGCCCTCACGACAGGGTCGTCTTCTCTCCTCTCCTTAGCATCGCTGGCAGGCTTTCTGCCGATTGCTTTGTTCGGAATCCTTGCGGGCGCCCTTGTCGACAGACTGCCTTTGAAACGTGTCCTCATCGGCACCGACCTCTTCATTGCCGCGGTGGGCGCCGCCTTGACGATTGCCTCGTTGGCCGGCAGCTTACCTGCATGGCTAATTCTCATCGCCCTGTTTCTCCGTGCAGTTGGCACTTCGTTCTACACGCCAGCCTCCCAATCTCTCACGCCCCATCTCGCCCCGCCAGAGCATCTCGTTCGCCTATCGGGGGTGACTCAGGCGATTCAGTCCGGCGGATACATTCTTGGCGCCGCGCTTGCAGCAGTGATTTATCCCGTGGCGGGCATTACCGCTATGATTGTCCTCGACGTGCTGGGAGCGCTTTTCGCTTCTTTAGCCGTCCTCGCCGCACAGATAGACGCAGGGGGACTCGACGAAGCCGACCGCAGCTTGCCCTTTTCCAATAAGGTTCGAGAGCTCTTCTCTGAGATTTCGGACGGCTACAAGCTGACTAGGGGGTACAGGGGGCTGCTCGCCCTTCTTTGGTGCGGGTTCGTCTTCGCTTTCGCGTTCTCTCCGCTCGCGGCATTGTTCCCAATAATGACCTTGGGGCATTTTGGCGGTAGCACGGGGGATGCCGCTTTGGCGGAAATCCTTTTTTCTGCAGGCATGCTGGCTGGGTCCGGCATCTTGGCGGTTACGGGAGGGTTCCGCAATAGGTCGTTCACCATGGTCGCCGCGATTGCCGGCTTCGGCATTGCCGCAATCGTATCCGGATCGCTCGGCCCGTCATTGTTCGCTGCTTTCCTGCCGGTGAGCTTTCTTATGGGCGCATGCTCCCCGTTGTACGCGGGAACCCAGACTGCCCTTATGCAGGAGCAGATACCTCCTGAGTACCTAGGCCGCGTTTTCGGCCTCTACGGAACCATCATGGCGTGGGCCATGCCCATGGGCCTCGCGGCCCCCTCCGTTTTTGCGGATCTGCTTGGAGCTCCGTTATGGTTTGTCGGCTCTGGAGCGACCATGGTACTGCTTGCGATGGCTATGCTGCTTGCTCCGAGCGTCCGAAACGTGGGGAAAAGAGATACCGGGCGGATTCAATAGCCCAAGTATTCGAAAAAAAGAGGCAGCAGCCATCGGTTCACGCGTCAGCCTTCAAGCCCTTGCGACGACGAGGTATTGCACCGACATCCCACATCGCGCTCCTTATTCGTCGCCAACTATCATTTTCGGATTTGCCGGCTTGCGCAAGGTCAAAACGCTCGCGCCGGCAATTGGGCAAAGGCGAAAAATCGACGTGAGCAATCTTTTTGGCTCTGTTAGACCAAGGTTGACATAAAAACGATGTCA
>NZ_QSQO01000033.1:0-13090 GCF_003436775.1 Collinsella sp. TF11-5AC | reverse complement strand
GAACAGCCGATCGTGTCAAATTTGGTCTAACAGAGCCAAAAAGAAAGGCTCCCATTGCTGGGAGCCTATCAAATCAGTGGTGGGCGATGAGGGATGTCGCGTGCGGCTGACGCCGCCCGCTCTCGCTTCGGGCCTACGGCCCTCGCGTGCTGCGCTGGGCCCAAAAAAGAAAGGCCCCCATAGCTGGGAGCCTATCAAATCAGTGGTGGGCGATGAGGGATGTCGCGTGCGGCTGACGCCGCCCGCTCTCGCTTCGGGCCTACGGCCCTCGCGTGCTGCGCTGGGCCCAAAAAAGAAAGGCCCCCATAGCTGGGAGCCTATCAAATCAGTGGTGGGCGATGAGGGATGTCGCGTGCGGCTGACGCCGCCCGCTCTCGCTTCGGGCCTACGGCCCTCGCGTGCTGCGCTGGGCCCAAAAAAGAAAGGCCCCCATAGCTGGGAGCCTATCAAATCAGTGGTGGGCGATGAGGGATGTCCGCGTGCGGCTGGCGCCGCCCGCGCCCCGCTTCGTCGCTCCGCTCCTCGCGTGCTGCGCTGGAAAACGCTTCGCGTTTCCTCAGCTTCGCACCCTGTCGGGTTCGAATCCCATGCGCTGGGCCCAAACAAAAACGGTCCCCTTGCGAGGACCGTTTCCAATTCAATGGTGGGCGATGAGGGATTCGAACCCCCAGCCTTGTGCGTGTAAAGCACCTGCGCTAACCGTTGCGCCAATCGCCCGTGCGGAGAGAGTATAGCAAAACAATCGCCCCATTCACCTCATATCCATTAAAGGTAACCGGCGCGTGTCGGCGCGGAGCTGATTCAGTTGAGATTGCCTGAACATTCCGCCCCTCTTTACGCCCTCGGGTATACTCAAAAGCTACTGATTCGATTTGATACCCAGCAACAGCAGAGGGGATAGTATATGTGCGGTTTTGTCGGTTTTGTCGGTGGGACGGATAACCAATCCGAGGTGCTCACCAAGATGATGGACCGCATTGTCCATCGCGGTCCCGACATGGGCGGCCAGTTTATCGACGGCCGCGTTGCCCTCGGCTTCCGCCGCTTGTCGATCCTCGACCTGACCGAGGCCGGCGCTCAGCCCATGGCCAATGAGGACGGCAGCGTCGTTATCGTCTTCAACGGCGAGATCTACAACTTCCAGGAGCTTCGCTCCGAGCTCGAGGCCAAGGGCTACAAGTTCCACTGCGGCGCCGACACCGAGAGCCTCCTGCACGGCTACGAGGAGTGGGGCGAGGCGGTACTCGATCGCTTGCGCGGTATGTACGCCTTCGTCATCTGGGACAAGAAGAAGAACAAGCTTTTTGGCGCCCGCGATATCTTTGGCATCAAGCCGCTCTACTACTATCCCATGGCCGATGCGGGCGACGGCGCTCCGGGCGTGCTCTTTGGTTCCGAGATCAAGAGCTTCCTGGACTACCCGCACTTCCACAAGGCGGTCAACAAAAAGGCCCTGCGTCCGTACATGACGCTGCAGTATTCGGCAACCGAGGAGACCTTCTTCGAGGGGGTCTACAAGCTGCCGCCGGCGCACTACTTTACCGTCGATATCCCGACCGGCAAGATGAACATCGAGCGCTACTGGGATTGCGATTACTCTGCCGTCGAGAAGCCGTTCGAGGAGTACGTCGACGAGCTGGATGAGGTCGTGCACGAGAGCGTCGAGGCCCATCGCATCGCCGACGTCAAGGTCGCGTCGTTCCTCTCCGGCGGCGTCGACTCCAGCTACATCGCTGCTTGCCTCATGCCCGACAAGACCTTCTCGGTGGGCTTCGATTACAAGAACTTTAACGAGACCAACTACGCCAAGGAACTTTCCGATAAGCTCGGCGTCGAGAATGTCCGCAAGATGATCACCGCCGACGAGTTCTTCGGTGCGCTCGAGGACATTCAGTATCACATGGACGAGCCACAGTCCAACCTGTCGTCTGTGCCGCTGTGGTTCTTGGCCGAGATGGCCCGCAAGGACGTCACCGTCGTGCTTTCGGGCGAAGGTGCCGACGAGCTCTTTGGCGGCTACGCCTACTACGAGGACACGGTCCCGGTCCGCAAGTACAAAAAGATGGTGCCGCTGCCCATCCGTCGCGCGCTCGGTAACCTGGCGTTGCATATGCCGTACTTCAAGGGACATAACTTCCTGGTCAAGGGTGCCGAGATCCCTGAGAAGTCGTTCCTGGGACAGGCTCTGGTATGGCCGGAGCGCGAGGTCGACGGCGTGCTCAAGCCCGAGTACAACACCGGCGATGGCGCCTTCGAGCTTGCCGCTCCCATCTATGCGCGCGTGAAGGGTCAGCCCGAGCTGGTCAAGAAGCAGTACCTGGACATGAACATGTGGCTCCCGGGCGACATTCTGCTCAAGGCCGACAAGATGTGCATGGCGCACTCGCTGGAGCTGCGCGTGCCCTTCCTGGACCGCAAAGTCATGGAGTTCGCCGAGCACATTCCCGACCGCTACCGCATCAACGAGAACGGCAACAAACAGGTACTCCGCCACGCTGCCAACAAGTCGCTGCCCGATGAGTGGGCCACCCGTCCCAAGGTGGGCTTCCCGGTGCCGATTGTCTACTGGCTGCGCGAGCAAAAGTGGTACGACTATGTCAAGGAGTACTTCACCGCGCCGTGGGCAAGCGAGTTCTTCGATACCGACGAGCTCATGCACCTGCTCGATCTGCACTTTGCGGGCAAGGGCGATTTCCAGCGCAAGATCTATACGCCGCTCGTGTTCCTGGTGTGGTACAAGCGCTTCTTTATCGACGAGGACCAGCCCGCTGTTCAGGCTGCCTAGCCTCGGCTTACGAACGCCTGCGCGTAACGGCTCCTCCGGGAGCCGTTTTTGCGTGGGTGCGTTTCAGTTACTATAAAAACCGTCCCTGCCAAATGGCTGAGAAAGGCGAAAGATGCACCATTCGGATTCCGCGACCGTGACCACGGTCGATACGCTTGCCAAGCTTCTCGATGTGTGCGGCGAGCTGCGCGCATCAGAGCAGGTTGACGAGCGTGCCGTGACCGGCTGCTCGTTTGATTCGCGCGCGGTCTCGGCAGGTGACGTGTTCTTTTGCAAAGGTGCTGCCTTTAAGCCCGCGTTTTTGAGCATGGCGCTCGATGCGGGTGCCGTCGCATTTGTGTGCGAAGAGTTGCTGGTCGAGTCTCTGGAGCCGCTGGCGCAGGAGAGCGGTGCTGCGATGCTGGTTGTTGATAGCGTTCGCACGGCCATGGCCCTGTTGCCGCCGGAGGTCTACGACCGTCCCGACCACGACGTCAAGATCGTGGGCATCACCGGTACCAAGGGAAAGACCACGGCCGCTTTTATGCTTCAGTCCATCATCAAGGCGGCGGGCGAGTCCTGCGGCATGATCGGCTCGGTGAGTACCGACGATGGTATCGAGTGCTACGAGAGCACCAATACCACGCCAGAGGCCCCAGAGGTCTGGCGCCATATCGCCAACTGCCGCACGTCAGGTCGCCAGTCCATGGTCATGGAGGTCTCGAGCCAGGCGCTCAAGTACCAACGCGTCGAGAATCTGCCGTTTGACGTGGCGTGCTTCCTCAACATCGGCCGTGACCACATCTCGCCGATCGAACACCCCACGTTTGAGGATTATTTTGAGAGCAAACTCAGGATCTTTGACCAGGCAAAGACCGCCGTGGTGAATCTGGGCACCGAAGAGGTTGACCGTGTGTTGGAGGCAGCGTCGACGGCCGAGCGCTTGGTGACCGTTGGCGTCGAGCATCCCGAGGCAAGCCTGTGGGCGAGCGATGTGCGCATGGTCGGCTTTAGCATCGAGTTCAACTTGCATGGCCTGTGTGCCGACGAGTCCGAGGCGGGGGAGAAGATCCTGCTGGGTATCGCGGGAGACTTTAACGTGGAGAACGCGCTGGTCGCTATCGCCGCTGCGCACGAGATCGGCATCGGTATCGATGCCATCAAGAAGGGCCTCTCCAAGCTTCGTGTGCCGGGCCGCATGGAGGTCGTGGAGTCGAAGGACGGCCGCGTGATCTGCGTCGTTGACTATGCGCACAACCAGCTTTCGTTCCGTTCGCTTTTCTCGTCGGTCAAGCGCGCGTTTCCCACTAGCCCAGTCATTGCAGTGTTTGGCGCTGCCGGCGGCAAGGCGCAGGAGCGCCGCGAGCAGCTTCCGCGCGAGGCCGCACCATATTCCGACCTGATGATTTTTGCCAACGAGGACCCGGCTCACGAGGACCCGATGAAGGTCTGTCGCGAGCTTGCCGAACATGTTCCCGACGATACGCCGAACAAGATCATCCTCGATCGCGAAGCCGCTGTGCATGCGGCGTTCAAGGCGGCGCGCGAGGAGTACGTCAACCCCGATGCTCCCACCATTGTCTTGCTGCTGGCAAAGGGTGACGAGGAGCTCATGCACGTGGGCGACGAGTTCGTGCCCATCGAGAGCGACCTTTCGCTGGCCAATCGCCTGATCGATGTTACCCAGTTTGACTAATGAACCATGATGGCGGCGGCGCCCTGAGTGCGCTGTCGCCATAAGCGTGTTCCCTCAATCAAAACATGCCGTCCAAGTCCAAACCCTTCTACGTAAACGGAGTAACCATGTCCCACAACACCCTGCCGACCGTTGCCGAGCTTTCGGGCGAGATGCGCGAGCGCTTGGCCAAGGTCAAGTACGTCTTTACCGACCTGGATGCCACGATGCTCGCGCCCGGCTCGTGCGTGCTGCGCGACAACGACGGTAACCCCTCGACCAAACTCGTCGAGGCCGTCGTGGCACTTGCCCGCGCTGGTATTCAGGTGGTTCCCACCTCGGGCCGCAACCGTACCATGATCCACGAGGATGCGCGCGTGCTCGGCCTCAACTCCTACATCGGTGAGATGGGCGGCCTGGTCATGTACGACCTCAAAGCCAACGATTGGGAGTATCTGACTGGCGACATGCCTTACGACCCCGCCTGCGGCCTTACTCCGCACCAGGTGATCGAGCAGACCGGCGTGTGCGAGAAGATTCTTGCCCGCTGGCCGCACAAGATCGAGTATCACAACGACATGTCGACCGGCTACAAGTACCGCGAGGTCACCGTCGGCATGCGCGGCGATGTGCCCGACAATGAGGTCCAGGCCATCCTGGACGAGGCCGGCTGCGGCCTGGTGTGGGCCTGTAACGGTCACCTGACGCATCTGTCCAAGCCGACGACGCTCGAGCTCGATCGCGTCGAGGACGGTCGCGCGTTTAACATCAATCCCGCCGGCCTCAACAAGGGCGTTGCCATCGCGCGCTTCTGCGAGCACCTGGGGATTGAGCGCGAGGAGACGCTCGCGCTCGGCGATTCCGAGTCCGACTTCTACATGGCCGATCACGTGGGCACGTTCTGCCTGGTCGAGAATGGCCTGACGAGCGCCGGCGCGCCCGAGTTCCTGGCTGCTTGCGAGAACGCTTTCGTTACGCGCGGCAAAATTGTCGACGGTTGGGCGGCGACGGCAGAGCTGCTGGTCGCGGCGCGTTCGTAGCGCGGCGTCGCCGCACTTGGACATGTCTTTTCGAGAGAGACTGGTGAGGTAATGTCCGATATCGAGAATCCGACAGGCGACACGCGCCCGATTGGCGTGTTCGATTCTGGTTTGGGCGGTCTGACGGTTGCGCGCGCCATCGCGACGGTGCTGCCGCACGAGTCCGTCTACTACTTCGGCGACACCAAACGCTGCCCCTACGGCACGCGCACCGAGGATGAGGTGCGCTCGTTTGCGTTGCAGGCGGGCCGTTGGCTGTCGAAGCACGACGTCAAGATTATGGTCATCGCCTGCAACACGGCGACAGCTGCGGCCTTGCGTCTGGCCCAGCAGGTGCTCGACGTTCCCGTGATCGGCGTGATCGCGCCGGGTGCCCGTGCGGCAATCAACAGCACCCGTTCGCGTCGCGTGGGCGTGCTCGCCACCAACCTCACCATTCGCTCGGGCGCCTACACGCGCGCCATTCAGGATCTAGATGCCGGCGTCGATGTATACGGTTGTCCTGCCTCGAGCTTTGTCGAGGTTGTCGAACACGAGCTCGCCTCGGGTGCACATCTGCAGGAACAGTGGCTCGAGAACGAGGACATCTTCGATACGCCTGCCGTGCGTGCGCTGGTGGGTGCCACGGTTGAGCCGCTGCGCGACCACGGTATCGATACCGTGGTGCTCGGCTGTACGCATTTTCCGCTGTTGGTGGGACCTATCCGGCATGCGCTGGGGCCTGGGGTGCGCGTCGTAAGTTCCGCCGAGGAGACCACGCGCGAGCTGACCGATATCCTCACGCGCCGCGAGCAGCTGGCGGGCGACGCCGCCGAGCCGCAGCATCGTTTTGCCACGACGGCCGATAACATTGCCGAGTTTGCGGTGGCGGGCAGCTTTATCTTTGGTCAGCCGCTCAAGAGCATCGAACATATCGATATCGATGAGCTGAAATAGATGTAAGGCCGCCGTCAGGGCCTTCGCCACACCTTTTGCCGAAAGGATTTTTCTATGGAGTACATGCAGGTCAACCGCGCCAACGGTCGCGCCGCCAACGAGTTGCGCCCCGTTAAGCTCACCCGTGGCGTCATGAAGCACGCCCACGGCTCGTGTTTTGCCGAGTTCGGTGACACGCGCGTGCTTTGTGCCGCCACCATCGAGGAGGGCGTGCCGGGCTGGCGCAAGGGTGCCAAGGCCGGTTGGGTAACCGCAGAGTATGCCATGCTGCCGGCATCGACCGGCAAGCGCTGCAAGCGCGAGCACGCCAACCGCAAGGGCCGCTCCATGGAGATTGAGCGCCTCATTGGCCGCAGCCTGCGTACCGTCGTCAACATGAAGGCGCTCGGCGAGTACACCGTTACCGTCGACTGCGATGTGATCCAGGCGGATGGCGGCACGCGTACGGCGAGCATTACCGGTGCCTGGGTGGCGCTGCACGACGCCCTTGCTATGTGGGTCGAGGCCGGCAAGATCGAGCGCATCCCGCTCACGGGCCAGGTTGCTGCCATCTCTATGGGCGTTGTCGACGGCAATACGCTGCTTGACCTCGATTATTCCGAGGACAGCCACGCCGAAGTCGACATGAACCTCGTCGCCACCGACACCGGCGAGATGATCGAACTTCAGGGTACCGGCGAGCAGGCGCCCTTCGACCGTAAGCGTCTCAACGCCCTACTCGACCTGGGCGACAAGGGCGTTGCCGAGCTCATCGAGCTTCAGCGCCAAGCCCTCGCCTAACCTGCCAAAAAGGGATGTTAATTTTGGTAGGTTTTATCTGGGAAAACGTCGAAGTATAAGGTTTCTGTCGCCAGGGAGGGGAGAGGGCTCGAGGCCAGTTTCCCTTGGGCGGCATTGCTATAGAGACAAGGAAGCCAGTCATGGCACTAGAGAAGATCGATATCGACACCCTCGACCCGGCGGCGACCATCGTCGTGGCAACGGGCAATGCCCATAAGCTCACCGAGATCGAGGCCATTTTGGGCAAGGTCATGCCCGAGGTTCGCTTTGTGGCGTTGGGTCAGCTGGGTGATTTTGAGGACCCCGAGGAAAACGGCACGACGTTTTTGGAGAACGCCATCATCAAGGCGCAGGCCGCGGTAGAGGAGACGGGGCTTATGGCCATCGCCGACGATTCGGGCCTGGTCGTTGATGCCCTGGACGGTGAGCCGGGCGTGTACAGCGCACGCTATGCGGGCGTGCACGGCGACGATGCCGCCAACAACGCCAAGCTCCTCGTGAATCTGGAGGGCGTGGCCGACGAGGACCGCACCGCGCGTTTTATGAGCGTCGTCGCGCTTATCGACACGGACGGCCTGGTCACTTATGGCGAGGGCGCCTGCGAGGGCGCTATCGCACACGAGGGCCGCGGCGATCATGGCTTTGGCTACGACCCACTGTTCCTGCCGGTCGACACGCCGGGCAAGACCATGGCCGAGCTGACGGCGGACGAGAAGAACGCCATCAGCCATCGATTCCATGCGCTCGAGCATCTGTCCGCCAAACTGACGGGCGAGGAGTAAGCCGTGCGTGCGGTGGTGCAGCGCGTACTCAACGCCGGCGTGACGGTCGACGGCGAGTGCGTGGGTAAAATTGGGCGCGGCTATCTGGTGCTGCTGGGCGTGGGCCACGGCGACACGCGCGCCGAGGCCGATAAACTGTGGGGCAAGCTCCGGGGCTTGCGCATTAACGAGGACGAGAACGGCAAGACCAACCTGGCACTTGCCGATGTCGACGGCGAGGTTCTCGTAGTGTCGCAGTTCACGCTGTTCGCCGATTGCCGTCACGGCCGCCGCCCATCGTTTACGGATGCCGGCGCCCCCGATGTCGCCAACGAGCTCTACGAGTACTTCCTGACGCTCGTTCGCCAAGATGTCGAACACGTGGCGCACGGCATCTTTGGCGCCGATATGAAAGTCGACTTGGTCAACGACGGCCCATTCACCATCGTCTTGGACACGGACAACCTTTAGGTTACGCGGTTTTACCAAACCGCGTAACAACTGGTCATGCGAGGTTGTCGTCTGGTACGTATTTGGGACGGGGTTTATTTAGCTACTTGCGTATGGCGGCAGCAGGGTGCTATAGTATTAGAGTTTTGTCTATCTTAGGGGTATTATCCCCTTTTTGAATTGCACCTTCTGGAGGCCCTGTTCATGGAAGAGATGGAAGTCAATCACGTCGACGACATCCACGAGAAGCTGACCGATATGGTGGGCGATCGCGTTAAGGTGAAGGCCAACATGGGCCGCACCCGCGTCGTCGAGCGCATGGGCACCATCAAGAGCGTCCACCCCGCCGTCTTTATCGTCGAGGTTGACGAACGTCGCGGGCGCAAGTCGCGTCAGTCCTACCAGTATATCGATGTCCTCACCGGTCAGGTCGAGCTGTTCGACCCCGAGAGCGGCGAGCATATCTTTACCCCGCTCGGCAACCAGCTCGAGGAGCACTAACGGTGACCGATCGGTCCCTCATCCTTACCGCGCCGGCAAAGATTAACCTCTATCTGGGAGTTCATACCGAGCGCGACGCCCGCGGCTATCACAGAGTCGATTCCCTGATGGCAGCCGTCGGTCTAGCCGATACCGTGACGGTCACCCCGGCGCAGGCGTTGACCGTTCAGACGGTTCCGGCATCCGATTTTCCCATGCAAAAGAATACGGCGTATCGTGCAGCCGCTGCTATGGCCGAGCATTATGGTCGCGAGGCAAACATCTGCGTGACGATTGAGAAGCGCATTCCATTGTGCGCCGGCTTGGGCGGCCCCTCGACGGATGCGGCCGCGGTCATTGTTGCCTTGGCGGAGCTCTGGGGAATTGATCGCACCGACCCCGCGCTCGACGACATTGCACGGGGCATTGGCGCTGACGTTCCCTTCTTTTTGCATGCCAGCCCTGCGTTTTACGTGGGTGGGGGAGACGTGCTGGCCACCGAGTACCCCGTACTACCTGCGACACCCGTCGTGCTGGTCAAGCCGCGCGAGGCAAGCGTTTCAACAATTGAAGCCTATCGACGTTTTGACGAGGCCCCAGTGCCTGCAGACAAGCCCGGCGCGATAGCTTCTGCCTTGCGTGCTGGCGATGCCGAGACGGCATATGCGCTCATCCATAACAACCTGGGTGTCATTTCCGCACAGATGGAGCCGCAGATTCAAACGGTGCTCGATTGGCTGCGTAAACGGGACGGCGCCGTTGCTGTAGATGTGTGCGGATCGGGCGCCTGCTCGTTTGCCATTTGCGACACCGCCGTCACGGCCGAAAGGCTTGCCGACGCTGCCCTGCAAAACGGCTGGTGGTCCTGCGCGACGGAGCTCATTCCCAACACGGTTCGCATTGAAGCGCCAAAGAAATAAAAATTTCTCTAGCACGCGGCGAAAATCTTTGTTACTATAGTCGAGCTAACGGGTTGTGGCTCAGTTTGGTAGAGCACTGCGTTCGGGACGCAGGGGTCGCTGGTTCAAATCCAGTCAACCCGACCAGAGCATGAGGAGGGACCGCTTCTTGCGGTCCCTTTTTTTAGCTATTGTTGTGATACCGCGACACCCGCGGTATACTCATTCGAGCTTGTCTCGCTGTATTGTGGAGGTCTACATGTTTGGACTGAGGGCTCCTGAGCTCATCATTATTCTCGTTGTTGTCCTGATTATCTTCGGGCCCAAGAACCTGCCGAAGCTCGGCAAGTCCCTCGGCTCTACCGTCAAGAATATCCGCGAGGGTATGGAGGGCGACGATAAGGGCGAAACCAAGCAGGCCGAGGAGGTCGTGGTCGAGCAGTCCGAGGAGGACAAGGAGATCGCTGAGCTCGAGGCCAAGCTCGCTGCTGCCAAGAAGAAGCAGGCAGAGGACAGCGACGCGGACGCAGAGTAGTCCCATCCCTTTGGGGTGAGCACCTGACCGGCTTGCCCGCAGGCTAGCCGGTCTTTTTCGTTTTGTTGACAGTTGATCGTTACATCATAGTTGGGGAGATATCCGTATGGACGCAAGCCAGATCGTACTGACCGCTGAGGGCCGCCAGAAGCTCGTCGAGGAGCTCGCTTGGCGTGAGGGCGATTACGCCAAGGAGATCGTCGAGGACATCAAGGAAGCCCGCGCGTTCGGCGACCTTTCGGAGAACTCCGAGTACGACGCCGCCAAGGACAAGCAGGCCCAGAATGCTGCTCGCATTGCCGAGATTCAGGCCATCCTCGCCAACGCTCAGGTTGCTGCCACCACGGGCGATCTGACCGTCTCCATCGGTTCCACCGTTTCTCTGATTGATCCCAACGGTGAGGTCATGGAAGTCACGCTCGTCGGTACCACCGAGACCAACTCGCTCGAGCACAAGATCTCCAACGAGTCTCCGGTCGGCCACGCCATCATTGGTCACGGCGAGGGCGACTCCGTCGAGGTCGTTACGCCTTCCGGCAAGACCCGCATCTACACCATCGCCAAGATCGCACGCTAGACCACGGTCCCGCGTAAAGGTATGTTTTCGCTCCCTGGGACCGAATCCTGGGGAGCGTTTTAGTTTGAGGAGCTAACTATGGCAGAGAACCAGAACGCCGCCGAGCAGGCATCGACGCTCAACGACGAGCGCGCCACGCGCCTGGCCAAGCGCGCCGCCCTGTTCGAGGCGGGCCAGAACCCCTATCCCGAGCACTCCGAGATTGAGGACTACGTCGTCGACATCGAGACTAAGTACGCCGAGCTCACCGATGGCGAGGACACCGAGGACGTCGTGAAGATCGGCGGCCGTGTGGTCGCCAAGCGCGGTCAGGGCAAGATCATGTTCATTGTCGTGCGCGACGCGACCGGCGAGATCCAGCTGTTCTGCCGCATCAACGATATGGACGAGGCCGCCTGGAATACGCTCAAGGCCCTCGACCTGGGCGATATCCTTGGCGTGACCGGCGTGGTCGTGCGCACCAAGCGTGGCCAGCTTTCCGTTGCCCCCAAGAGCGCGACGCTGCTGTCCAAGGCCGTTCGCCCGCTGCCCGAGAAGTTTCACGGTCTCTCCGACAAGGAGACCCGCTATCGTCAGCGCTATGTCGACCTGATCGCCAACGACGACGTTCGCGAGACCTTCCGCAAGCGCTCGCAGATCCTCTCCACGTTCCGCCGCTTTATGGAGTCCGATGGCTACATGGAGGTCGAGACCCCTATCCTGCAGACCATCCAGGGCGGAGCTACTGCCAAGCCGTTCATCACGCACTTCAACGCGCTCGATCAGGAGTGCTACCTGCGTATTGCCACCGAGCTGCACCTCAAGCGCTGCATCGTCGGCGGCTTTGAGCGCGTCTTCGAGATCGGCCGCATCTTCCGCAACGAGGGTATGGACCTCACCCACAACCCCGAGTTCACCACGATGGAGGCTTACCGCGCCTTCTCCGATCTCGAGGGCATGAAGGCGCTCGCCCAGGGTGTCATTAAGGCCGCTAACAAGGCTATCGGCAATCCCGAGGTTATTGAGTACCAGGGCCAGACCATCGACCTTTCTGGTGAGTGGGCAAGCCGTTCCATGACCGATATCGTCTCTGACGTTATTGGTAAGCAGGTCACCATCGACACACCGGTTGAGGAGCTTGCTGCCGCCGCGCGCGAGAAGGGCCTGGAGATCAAGCCCGAGTGGACCGCCGGCAAGATCATCGCCGAGATCTATGACGAGCTGGGCGAGGACACCATCGTCAACCCCACCTTCGTGTGCGATTACCCCATCGAGGTTAGCCCGCTTGCCAAGCGCTTTGAGGATGACCCGCGCCTGACCCATCGCTTTGAGCTGGTCATCGCCGGCCACGAGTACGCGAACGCGTTCTCCGAGCTCAACGACCCGGTCGACCAGGCCGAGCGCTTCGCCGCCCAGATGGCCGAGAAGGCCGGCGGCGACGACGAGGCCATGGAGTACGACGAGGATTACGTGCGTGCCCTCGAGTACGGTATGCCTCCCGCGGGCGGCATCGGCATCGGTATCGACCGCGTGGTCATGCTGCTCACCAACCAAGCTTCCATCCGCGACGTGCTGCTGTTCCCGCACATGAAGCCCGAGAAGGGTTTCCAGTCCGGTGCCGCTGCTGCCAAGGCCGCCGAGGCCGGCAACGCCGCGAGCCCCTTCGTCAAGCCGCTTAAGCCCACGGTTGATTATTCCAAGATTGCCGTTGAGCCGCTGTTTGAGGAGTTCGTCGACTTTGATACCTTCTCCAAGAGCGACTTCCGCGCCGTGAAGGTCAAGGCATGCGAGGCCGTCAAAAAGTCCAAGAAACTGCTGAACTTTACGCTCGACGACGGCACCGGCACCGATCGCACCATCCTCTCCGGTATTCACGATTACTACGAGCCCGAGGACCTGGTCGGCAAGACCTTGCTCGCCATCACCAACCTGCCTCCGCGCAAGATGATGGGCATCCCCAGCTGCGGCATGCTCATCAGCGCCATCCACGAGGAGGAGGGCGAGGAGCGTCTCAACCTGATTCAGCTCGACGCTTCCATCCCTGCCGGCGCAAAGATGTACTAACTAGTTACGCGGTTCTACGAACCGCGTAACGGCTCGACGCTGCGCGGGCCGCATTTGGGCAATCTGACGTTCAACTTCAAGGGCGCGACCAGAAGGTCAGCGCCCTTTCGTTACAGGCTTTAGCCTGTGCGGGGCGCGCAGCGCGCCGCA
>NZ_QSQO01000032.1:0-16796 GCF_003436775.1 Collinsella sp. TF11-5AC | reverse complement strand
GCGCGCTGCGCGCCCCGCACAGGCTAAAGCCTGTAACAAAAACGGGGCCCGATGCCGCCGCACCGGACCCCGTCCCAAACTCTTATAGAAAACGATCTGGAAGATTACTCCTCCGAGCCGTCCTCCCCAGAAGCCTTCTTCTGCTGATCGAGCTTATGCTTACCACTTACGATAGACGTAGCGCCCAGTGTGGCCAAGCTTGCACTAGCAAGGCTCGCCATCACAATCAGATCGCCCGTCTTGGGCATGTTGCCGCCCGAGGACTTGGTAGTTGTAGTCGTCGTGGTCGTGGTGGTCACCGTTTTGGAGTCATTTTGCTCTTGGACCTGGTTGTCAGCACCGCTCTTGTCGTCGTCTTCGGACTGTTTCTTTTCGCCCTCGGCCTTGCTCTTGTCCTTCTCCTCAGATTCAGACTTCTTATCCTCGTCCTTCTTCTGTTCGGACTTGTCGCTCTTCTCCTCAGAGCTAGAACCCTTATCGGATTCGGTCTTCTCGGAAGCCTTGTCCTTGGAGTCGCCCTTTGCGGCTTCGATCTTTTCCGTGGAAACCTGATCAGAGTTGCCCTTGTTCTGGGTCGAGCCGTTATTGACGCCAGCCATCAGCGAAGAGCCCAGCGTAGAACCAAGCTGCTCGGAGAAAGAAGGCTTCTTGTCCGGCGAAGCAACGGGAACGTCCGGCGCCTTATTCGAGTCATCCTTGGAAGCATCGGAACCAGGGGTTGCGTCAGAGCCGGAGCCGTTGTTAGAGCCGGTGCCAACGGACGAATCGCTCGAGCCGGTGGATGGGTTAGAGGTGCCAGCGCCGGTCGAACCAGAAGCGTCGCTGTCCGTATTGCCGGCAGAGCTTGAAGACGAATCGCCCGCAGCAGAGCCGTTTGAATCGGAGCCGTTCGAGGTAGAGCCGTTGTTGGTAGTGCCATCAGCAGAGCCATCACCGTCAGCACCGGTCGAGGGCGCATCCATCCTGTCATCGTTGGCATCGTCGCTCGAGTCGTCATTCGAATCAGGCGTCGGCGAGGGCGCCGGCGTAGGTTCGGGCTGCACGGGCGTCGCAGCGGCAGCGGCCTCGTCCTCGGCGATATAAACCAAACAGTCCTTCAGCTCGTTGCGGTAGCGGTTCTTCCAGCCCTCATGATACTGGGGCTGGCTCGAATACTTGGTCGCCACGTTATTGACCACACTGTTGGAAAGCGCCGTCACAAACTCGCGATCAGTCATACTGTTAGAAAGGTTTGCCCAACGGAAGAAGTCCCTGCAGCCACCGGTGCCGCACATGTTGGTGATGCTCCACACCATGCCCTTAACGCAATCGGCACGGCCCGAAATATCAATGCCCAAGCCACTCTTGAGCCACGCCTCGGTCACCGCATAGTACGAGTTGTACGCATAGGCATCTTGAAGAGCTGAGAACTCAACAGGATCGATGTTATAAGCGCCCTGGAAGGCCTCCTGCGCAATACGGCCCAGCTCAGTGAGCTGGCCGTTCTCGTACATGGCATTGCTCGTGTTGGAAATCTCGCTGCCGCGATCAATCGCATCCTTGAGCATGCTGTATTTTTCGGGGTTGTAGTTGTAGGCCTGCTTCATAAACGGAATGAGCGACCATCGACGGTCGAACTGGTAATAACCCAGCGCGTTATAGCCGTCGCCATACGAAAAGCCCTGGTTGTAGTTGCCATGGCTCTCGTACTTGGTAAAGTACTTCATCTCGGGGGTCACGTTAACAAACGAAACGCCCTGGACCGACCTCAGCACGCCCGAAAAGGACTGCTGGGTATAGAGACCCTTATCGATATCGGTGGCATCCGAGGCAACGCCCGGCGTGGGCTCCTCGGCAGCGGCGGGTGCCGGCACGGAAACGGCGCCAAACGAAAGCGCCAGCGTCAGGCCCGCGACAATAGCAGAATGCTTGGGCTGCATAAGATCCTCCCTGCATTGGTGTAGTTAAAGTGCAGTTTGCAAAGATAAGAGTAAGTATTGCAGCTCGCCCGTTGTTGCACAACAACCCCTCGGTAAACGGCAACAACCCTCCGCGAAATCCGCGAAATCTAAAGGAATTAGACAAACTGGTCGTCGGGCACCAGAAGAAGATCGCCGTAGCGTCCCATCAGCCCGTCTCTCAACTGACAGAAAGCGGGGATATAGACGTTCAAGATACGCTGAATCAAATCTTGAGCGAGCTTGTTGTCATAGATATGGACGTTCGTATTGCGGTCTCTGAGCATATCTAGCCATGCCGCCTCATCAATAAAGTCGTAGAATCGGTAGGCTTCCTTCAAGATGGCACGAGGAGACCCCGATGCAGCAAGCGTGGCGCCCTCATACTCGAGCAGACGTTTAAGGAGCTTCCAGCTCAGTTCAAACTGAAGGTTGAACTTATTAATCAATCCACTCTGAACAAAATCATTGCTAAGATCCTGATTGGGTGCATCCTCAAGATTCGCCAAGGCGCTGGCAAAGTTCTCATATTTTTTCATACAGAATCACACCATCCCTGGCAATTTCATCGAGCAATTGCTGCGATAAGGACTCATCCAGATTGACGACGTCTATATCTAAAAGAGTATCAAGACGCTCCTCTATCAGATATGAGAAACGGTCGAAATCCCGGCAACCTGCTACGGCGATGTCAATATCGCTCTTAGGCAAGTTGTCACCTCGAGCGCGGGAACCAAACAGCACAACCCTCTCGGCGTCACATTCCCGAGCAAAAATCTCAATTTGCTTGTACACCTTGTCGAGAGATACCATCTGCAGCCCTACAGCTTAATGTCGAAGTTGATCTCGGGGACGGCAGCAAGGTCGGCTAACGTCACGCCGTCGACGTACTTTTCGATCACGTCGTCCAGACCACGCCAGAATTTGACGGTCGAGCAGAGATCGCTGCGGGCGCAGCTGTTGTCGATACCATCGCACGCCACCGGAGCCGTGCTGCCCTCGACGGCGCGCAGGATGTCGCCGGCACGCACCTCGGCCGGGTCCTTGGCCATCATGTAGCCGCCGCCCTTGCCGCGCACGCTCTTAAGGAGGCCCGCCTTCATGAGCGGACGCACCAGCTGCTCCAAATATTTTTGCGAGATACGTTCGCGGTCGGCGACCTCGCGCAGGGCGATCTTGCCCTCGGCGTCGCCCAGCGCCGCGATATAGATCATCAGCCGGAGGGCATAGCGGCCCTTGGAAGAAATGAGCATACCTACCCTCCCATTGCATCTGGGACAACATAACCAAGTTTGTTTGTCCCAAATCTTAAGTAAGTGGGACAAACACAACAGGTTATTTTGTCCCAGAATTTGAAAAGTCGAGTGGATTAGTCGGGTTTTCCCTTGACTAACGCCGAACCCATAGTAACTTTATTCCGAGAAGATTCCTAGGGTTTCGCACACCCATGAGTACACCATATACAGAGAGGGACAGCATGAGCGCAAATCCGCTGCTTTCCATCGAAGGTCTGACCGCCTCCGTGGACGAGAAGACCATCCTTCACAACGTCAACCTCAACGTCGCCGCCGGCGAGACCCACGTGCTGATGGGACCCAACGGCGCCGGCAAGTCCACCCTCGGCCACCTGGTCATGGGCGACCCCGTCTATACCGTCAACGACGGCCGCATCGTCTTTGACGGCCAGGACATCACCGAGCTCACCACCGACAAGCGCTCGCGCGCCGGCCTGTTCCTGAGCTTCCAGGCCCCGGTCGAGATCCCCGGCGTGCCACTGTCGAGCTTTTTGCGCGCCAGTATCGCCGGCCGCCCCGGCCTGGAGATGAAGGGCAAGGAATTCCGTCGTCGCGTCAAGGAGCTCGCGGCCGAGCTTAACATGGATACCGCCTACCTCAACCGTGAGCTGGGCGTGGGCTTCTCGGGCGGCGAGAAAAAGAAGGTCGAGATGCTCCAGCTTCTGCTGCTGCAGCCCAAGCTCGCCATCTTGGACGAGACCGACTCCGGCCTGGACGTCGACGCCCTGTCCACCGTCAGCCACGGTATGGACGCCTACCGCAAGAGCTGCGACGGCTCCATGCTCATCATCACGCACAACACGCGCATCCTGGAGCACCTGGATGTCGACCGCGTCCACGTTATGGTCAAGGGCCACATCGTGCGCGAGGACGATGCCTCGCTCATCCCCTGGATCGACAAGAACGGCTTTGAGACCTTCGAGCGCGAGGCCGCCGAGCAGCGCGCCCAGGCCGAGGCCGCCGCTGCCGAGCAGCAGGCGTAAAGGGGCGACGCAATGACCAAGAACCGCACCGAGGTCGCGGACATCGACCGCAGCCTCTACGACTTCACCTACGGCGAGGAGGGATTCGAGCGCCTCGACGCCGGCATCACGCCCGACATCGTGCGCGAGATCAGCGCCAAGAAGGACGAGCCACAGTGGATGCTCGATCTGCGCTTAAAGTCCCTCGAGATCTTCAATCGTTTTCCCGACCCGACGTGGGGCCCCTCGATCGAGGGCCTGGACATGGACAACATCGTCACCTACGTCAAGCCCAACACCGACCAAAAGCACGACTGGGAGTCGGTGCCCGACGACATCAAGAACACCTTTGAGCGCTTGGGCATCCCCGACGCCGAGCGCAGCTACCTGGCAGGCGTCGGCGCGCAGTACGACTCCGAGCTGGTCTACCACAACATGCAGGACACGGCGTCCAAGATGGGCATCGTCTACTCCGGTATTGAAGAAGCCCTGCACGATCCACAGTGGGAGCCGCTCATCCGCGAGAAGTTTATGACGCTCATCCCGCCTACCGACCACAAGTTTGCGGCCTTGCACGGCGCCGTATGGTCGGGCGGCTCGTTTGTCTACGTGCCCAAGGGCACCAAGTTGGACTTCCCGCTGCAGAGCTACTTCCGCCTTAACGCCAAGGGCGCCGGCCAGTTTGAGCACACGCTCATCATCGTCGAGGACGACGCCGACCTGCACTTTATCGAGGGTTGCTCCGCGCCCAAGTACAACGTTGCCAACCTCCACGCCGGCGCCGTCGAGCTCTTTGTGGGCAAGCGTGCACATCTGCGCTACTCGACCATCGAGAACTGGTCCAAGAATATGTACAACCTCAACACCAAGCGTGCGCGCGTGGACGAGGACGGCGATATCGAGTGGATCAGCGGTTCCTTCGGCAGCCACGTGGGCTACCTCTACCCCATGAGCGTGCTCAACGGCCGCCGCGCCCGCTCGAGCTTTACCGGCATCACCTTTGCCGGCGCCGGCCAGAACCTGGATACCGGCTGCAAGGTCGTGCTCAACGCGCCCGATACCTCGGCAACCGTCGAGACCAAAGGTATCTCCAAGAGCGGCGGCATTCAGACCTTCCGCAGCTCTATCGTGGCCACGCCCAAGGCAGAGGGTTCCAAGGCAACCGTGAGCTGCCAGTCGCTCATGCTCGATGACCAGAGCCGCTCCGACACCATCCCCGCCATGGACATCCGCGCCAAGAACGTCGACATCGGCCACGAGGCCACCATCGGCCGCATCGGCGACGACAAGGTGTTCTACCTGATGAGCCGCGGCATCTCGGAGGAAGAGGCCCGCACCATGATCGTCAACGGCTTTGCTAACCCGGTCTCCAAGGAGCTGCCGCTGGAGTACGCCGTCGAGATGAACAACCTGATCAAGCTCGAGATGGAAGGAGCGATCGGATAATGAAACAGGAAACCAACGCCGCTGCTACCACGCTCGAGCAGGTCAACGCGATGCCCGCAGCAACCTGGGGCTGGTTGAAAATGAATCAGACCAAGCTCGAGCTCTCTGACGAGCTTGCCGCCGCTCCCGCGGAGGCCGTTGAGGTCGAAGGCTTGGGCGAGCAGTTTTCCGGCGCTGCCGACGCGTTTGGCACCGCCATGAACGCCATGGCCGAGCGCTTCCCCGAGCGCCGCGCCTCCGCCCCCGGTGATGCCGCCGACCGCGCCCGCATCACGCCCGAGACCGAGCTCGACGTGCCCGCCACCTCCGTCTACCAGGCCGGCGCCATCAAGCTCGAGGAGGAGCTCTCCCCTGCTGAAGCCTTCGAAACCGGCATGGGCGAGGCTGCCTACGCCTACTTGGCCGAGCACGCTACCAAGCGCATCGTCATCGATGTGCCCGCATACCAGCACGCCACGGTTACCGTGCGTGTGAGCGGTGTCGATGCCGCCGCGGCCATCGCCGCCATCGACATCGTCGCTCGCCCGCAGGCAACGCTCGACCTGCATATTGCCCTAGACTCTCCTGTTACCGGCGAGGGTGTCGTGGGCTCCGTGCTACGCGTGTGCGCCCACGAGTACGCCACCGTCAACGTGACCTGCACGCAGACACTCGACGACAGCTGGATCGCACTCGACGACACCGGCCTGTTCCTGGACGAGGGCGCGCGCGTCAACGTGCAGCACACCGTCCTGGGCGCCGGCGCCAGCGCCACCGGCCTTGCCGGCGACCTGCTGGGCGACACCGCCAAGGTGACCATCGATACCGATTACCTGGGCGCCCGCGAGCAGGTGCGCGACTTTAACTACGAGCTGCGCCACCGCGGTCGCAAGACCGAGTGCGAGATCGACGCCAACGGCGTGCTGACCGGCACGTCCAAGAAGGTCTACCGTGGCACCATCGACCTCGTGCACGGCTGCAAGGGTGCAACCGGCACCGAACGCGAGACGGTGCTTTTGGCCAACAAGGGCGTCGACAACAAGACCGTTCCCGTCATTCTCTGTGACGAGGACGACGTCGCCGGCAACCACGGCGCCACCATCGGTCACGTCCGCGACGAGCAGCTGTTCTACCTCGCCTGCCGTGGCCTTGACCAAAACGCCGCCGAGGACCTGTTCATCCGCGCCAAGCTGGAGGACGCCGCGCTTTCCGCCACCGACGAGCGCACCCGCGCCGCCGTCGTCCGCCTAGGCAACAACCTGATCGACAACTTTGAAGAGGAGCTCGCATGATCGACACCGAGCACGTTAAATGCGACACCTGTACTGCCCCCGAGCCCATGGAGCTCGACGCCAGCGACGAGGCTTCGCGCGGCTGGCCCACCGTGGACATCGAGACCAACCCCTACAAGGGCCAGTTCCCGCTGTTCCAGCAGCACCCCGAGATCGCTTTCCTCGATAGCGCCGCCACCGCGCAGCGCCCTGCCCGTGTGCTCGACGCCGAACGCGACTTCTACCAGCGCATGAACGCCAACCCCCTGCGCGGCCTGTACTCGCTGTCCGTCGAGGCCACCGACGCCATCGCGAAGGTCCGCCAGCAGATCGCTGACCTCATCGGCGCCTCACAGGCCAACGAGGTCGTCTTCACCCGCAACACGAGCGAATCGCTCAACCTGGTCGCTAAGAGCTTTGCGCCCACAGTGCTCGAACCGGGCGACGAGGTCGTCATCACCATCATGGAGCACCACTCCAACCTGATTCCGTGGCAGCAGGTCTGCCGCGAGACCGGCGCCAAGCTCGTCTACCTCTACCCCACCAAGACCGGCCAGCTCACCACCGAGGAGGTTCTTGCCAAGGTGGGTCCCAAGACCAAGATCCTAGCCGTGGGACAGGTCTCCAACGTGCTGGGCGTCGAGAACCCGGTTAAGAACCTTGGCAAGCTCGTGCACAAGTACGGCGGCTACCTGGTCGTCGACGGCGCGCAGTCGCTGCCGCACATGCCGGTCGATGTGGCCGACCTGGGCGCCGACTTCTTTGCCTTTAGTGCGCACAAGGCCATGGGCCCCATGGGCATCGGCGTGCTGTGGGGCAAGATGGACCTGCTCAACGCCATGCCGCCCATGCTTACCGGCGGCGAGATGATCGATTCGGTCACCGAGCAGAACGCTGTCTGGGCTCCCGTCCCCGAGAAGTTCGAGGCCGGCACGCAGGACGCCGCCGGCATCTTCGCCACGGGCGCCGCACTCGATTACCTGGTCAACACGGTGGGTTACGAGAACATCCAGGCCCGCGAGCAGGCACTCGTCCACTATCTGATGGGCGAACTCATGCAGCTCGACTTTGTCCAGATCATCGGCTCCATCTATTGGGACAACCACCACGGCGTCGTGAGCTTTAACGTCAAGGGCATCCACCCGCACGACGTAGCGAGCATCATGGACATGGACGGCGTCTGCATTCGCGCCGGCCACCACTGTGCGCAGCCGCTGCTCACCTGGCTGGGCGTCGAGAACCTTGCCTGCTGCCGCGCCAGCGTGGCCTTCTACAACGACAAGGCCGATATCGACAAGTTCATCGCCGGCCTGCATCACGTTTGGAGCACGTTCAATGGGTAATCTGTACACCTCCACCACGTTTATGGAGCACAACTCGCACCCCGACTACAAGTACGAGATGGACGCCCCCACGCACGAGCACGACGGCATCAACCCCAGCTGCGGAGACGAGCTCACCTTGCAGCTACGTGTCGAGAACAACGTGATCGAGGAGGCCTCCTTTACCGGCCACGGCTGCGCCATCAGCCAGGCAAGCGCCGACATCATGGCCGACCTCATCACCGGCGAGACCGTCGAGGAAGCTCGCCGCTTGGCAGAGCTCTTCCTCGCCATGATCCGCGGCGAGCAGCTCTCCGAGGAGGACTTGGAAGACCTGGACGAGGCCGCCCAGCTCCAGGACATCTCGCACATGCCCGCCCGCGTCAAATGCGCCGAGCTCGCCTGGCGCACCCTCGACGGCATGCTCACGGGACAAAATAATCAGTAGTATTTGTCCCAAATCTTAAGAATTTTGTTGGCCGAATCGCTTGACAAGAGTGGTTCGGCCATTTTCTATTCCGAGCCCTCAGCCTGAGCATTCACCCGCGCATAAGCGCGCACGATACGAGAGACGGTACTCTTGCTGATTCCCGTATACCGTTCGATCTCGCGCACCGTGTAGCCGCCATCGTGCAGGGCGAAAACGATTCCGTCTCGCCGCGAGGGTGCTACGGTCTTGAGTTCGTTGAGCGGCACACCCAGGCGCTTCGCCATCTTGTCGGCAAACGCACGCCGCTCCCACTCCGTCTCATCCATATCGTGAATCACCGGATCGGAACCATCGGGCATCGACAGAGAATAATCCAGAAACCCCTTGGCAGACTCAAAGAGCTCGAGAACACAAGAAGGGTCCGAAAATCCCCTCGTCATATCGTTGTCATACGCTCGAAGATACTCGGCAAAGCTGCTCCAGGGATAACGCTCGATCAGGGCGATACCCGCCTCCTGCGGATTAGCGTGAACATAGCGAATGGCAGCCATCAGATAACGGTCGGTATCGAGCGAGCGCCGGTCAAAACGGTTCTGGAACAGATGGCCCGTGCGCCCCGTGCGTTTATTGAACCGCCGCGCGTACGTCAAAAGCAGCCGGTGCATCGCCGCGCTCATCGCGTCCTCGTAATCTGCAAGCACCAAATGCACGTGATTGCCCATAAGGCACCAGGCGACAACCGTCACGCCCGCCTCGCGGCAGCAATCGCGCATCAGCTCCAAAAACTCCCACCGGTCTTCATCGCCCTCAAAGATGAGCTGCTTGCCCGTACCGCGGGCACAGACATGGTAAAAGCCGGTAACCGTTCTCCAAACGCGCTGCATGGCGCTCCCTTCGCCGGGATCTGATTGCCATCCAATACAGCACGATTGAAGCGTGCCATCAAAACATTCACGCAAAACAATACACTCGCGCGGCCAAAGGCAGTAAACGGGCGGCGAACGGCACCGTTGCAACAGGTCAGACCCCGCAACGCATACAAGAGCTGACCAAAAGCTTGCCCAAGACGAACCCCCTCTACGGAAGTTCGCGACCACAGAACATATAGTTAAACCGTTTCAATTAAAACTTCCGGACTTCTCGCTACGAAAACTGAGCCGTTCGCCGAATATTCCGTGCATTTCGCGGTATTATAGGGGCTGCATGTCATGTCCCTTTCGAAGGGTCGCCCGGCAATCGCCAGCCACGACCCCCAGACGGGACGCCAACACGATAGAGAGGAGAGGCATGCAGTACTCACAGGAAGTGGAGAACATGTGCCCCGTTGCCAAGGGTGCATACCACGGCCCCGCACCCATCCCCGAGGAGGGCAAGTGGGTCCAGGCTAAGGAGATTTCCGACATCTCCGGTCTTACGCACGGTGTGGGTTGGTGCGCACCTCAGCAGGGCGCCTGCAAGCTCACGCTGAACGTCAAGGACGGCATCATCGAGGAGGCCCTCGTTGAGACCATCGGCTGCTCGGGCATGACCCACTCTGCCGCCATGGCTTCCGAGATCCTTCCCGGTAAGACCATCCTCGAGGCCCTCAACACCGACCTCGTCTGCGACGCCATCAACGTTGCTATGCGCGAGATCTTCCTGCAGATCGTTTACGGCCGCAGCCAGACCGCGTTCTCCGAGGGCGGCCTGCCCGTGGGCGCCTCCCTCGACGACCTCGGCAAGGGCCTTCGCTCTCAGGTCGGCACCATGTTCGGCACCAAGGCCAAGGGCGCTCGTTACCTCGAGCTCGCCCAGGGCTACGTCACCCGCATGGCTCTCAACGACAAGAACGAGATCATCGCATTCGAGTTCCTGAACCTCGGCAAGTTCACCGACGCCGTCAAGGCCGGCAAGACCCCCGAGGAGGCCATCGCTGGCGCTATGGGCCACTATGGTCAGTGGGAGAACGCTGCCAAGTACATCGACCCGCGCACCGACGAGGAGACTCACTCTGTCGCCAGTGTGTTCCCGGTTCACGAGTAGAAAGGGAGGGAAATAACTATGACTGTTACGTTCGAAGGTTACGAGCGCCGCGCTGACAAGATCAACAAGTGCCTCGCCGACAACGGCATCGCCTCCCTCGAGGAAGCTCTGCAGATCTGCACCGACAAGGGCTTCAACCCGCGTGAGATCGTCAACAACACCCAGTCCATCGCCTTCCAGAACGCCGAGTGGGCCTACACCCTCGGCTGCGCTCTCGCTGTCAAGCGTGGCGCCAAGACCGCTTCTGAGGCTGCCGCCATCATCGGCGAGGGCATCCAGGCCTTCACCGTTCCCGGCTCCGTCGCTGAGGACCGCAAGGTCGGTCTGGGCCACGGCAACCTGGGCGCTATGCTGCTCTCCGACGACACCGAGTGCTTCGCCTTCCTGGCCGGCCATGAGTCCTTCGCTGCCGCTGAGGGCGCTATCGGCCTGGCTCTGAACGCCAACAAGGCTCGCAAGAAGCCGCTGCGCGTTATCCTTAACGGTCTGGGCAAGGACGCCGCCCAGATCATCGCCCGCATCAACGGCTTCACCTACGTGAAGACCCAGTTCGACTACTACACGGGCGAGCTCAAGGTCGTCGAGACCATCCCTTACTCCGATGGTCCCCGCGCTGCCGTTAACTGCTACGGCTCCGACGACGTCCGCGAGGGCGTTGCCATCATGTGGCACGAGAACGTCGACATCTCGATCACCGGTAACTCCACCAACCCCACGCGCTTCCAGCACCCCGTCGCTGGCACCTACAAGAAGGAGCGCCTCGAGGCTGGCAAGAAGTACTTCTCCGTCGCTTCTGGTGGCGGCACTGGCCGTACCCTGCACCCGGACAACATGGGCGCCGGCCCTGCCTCTTACGGCATGACCGACACCATGGGCCGCATGCACTCCGACGCCCAGTTCGCCGGTTCTTCCTCCGTGCCTGCGCACGTCGACATGATGGGTCTCATCGGCATGGGCAACAACCCCATGGTCGGTGCCACCGTCGCCTGCGCTGTCGCCGTCGAGGAGGCCCTCAAGGCCTAATCGCGCCCGCGCGATGCTCATATAGTTGAGCTTTAGAGCCGCTACTCACCCGGGTAGCGGCTCTTTTTGTTTGAGCTGTCGCAGGGTAGCTAATGCCGATATATCAGTTGGGGCGATATACGAGATGTGATGAGATGGAGCATCAGAACGCCCATGACGCCCACCTGCCATATGTGCCCTTTACCGATTTGCCGAGTCTTTGCGGCCCCATTGCCGATCACCCGTGCGACAATGCGCCGGACGAGAAAGGAATCCGATGGAATCGACTGATGTACTGGTAATTGGATCTGGCATTGCGGGCCTTTGCGCCGCCATCGAAGCGGCGCGCGCGGGCGTGACCGTCACTGTGGCAAGCGCCGGCAAGACTATGAGTGGATCAAGCTTCTTCCCCGGAACCTGGGGCTTGGGGCTTATCGGACCCGTTAACGAAGACGACGAACAAGACCTTATCGATACCATCCAGACCGTTGGTGGCGGCGTCGCCGACCCCGATCTTGTCCAGACGTTTGTCCACAGCATTCCCCAGGCAATTGAATGGCTCGAGCAAGACCTGGGTGTTGAGCTCCAGCGTCCGCAAAGCGCTGAAAGCGCTCAGCAAAAGCAATTTATCCCCTGCTTTGACCACAAGACGCGCATGTGGCGCGGCCTCACCCGCAAGCCCCTTGAGGACGCTCTGACGACCCGGATCGAGTCGCTCGGCATTCGCCTGCTCCCCCGCCATGAGCTTATCGACCTTGTTGAGGACACGAACGGCAGAATAACCGGAACCATGCTCTACGACCTCACCGAAAATCGAATCGTGCCCTTTGCTGCCAAGGCCACGATCATCGCAACCGGTGGCACAGGCGGCCTGTTCGAGCGCAGCCTTACGTCGGCTGATGTGCTCAGCTCCTCGCAGGCCATCGCGCTGGCGCACGGCGCAACACTTACTAATATAGAGTTCATGCAGATGATGCCCGGCTTCATCGAGCCCAAGCGCAACCTGGTCTTCAACGAGAAAACCTGGCGCTACGTACATGTAGACCAGCCGGTAGATATTGCCGACGACAAGCTGGACGACCTGCTCGAGCAGCGCTCTGGATATGGTCCCTTCACGTCACGCTTGGCCTCCCGCGCTATCGATCTCGTCATCGATCAGGCAGGTGTCGAAGGCCTGGCACTCCACTACGACTTTCCCCGCGAGGATGTCCCAGAGTTTGTGCAGACCTTTGCCACCTGGCTGCAAGACGAGCACGGCATCGCCCCGACTGACGAGATGCGCGTTGCGATGTATGCCCACGCCGCTAACGGCGGCATCAAGATCGATAAGACCGCGCAAACGGGCGTTGAGGGCCTCTACGCTTGCGGTGAGGCGACAGGCGGCATGCACGGCGCCGACCGCATTGGTGGCTTGTCAAGCGCCAACGGCATCGTGTTCGGGCGCATCGCGGGCGCATCGGCAGCCCAAGCAGCACAGAAAGAGCCCGAGACAGCCCTGAAGGCGGATATCGCCCTCCCCCAGTACGGCATAGCCGCAACAGATGCCGAACGCCTGACACACAGCCTAAGGCACACGATGAGCACCTATTGCATGATCAACAGGACCGAAACAGGCCTATCCGAGGCACTACACGAGCTTGAGGGCTTGAAGACGGAGGCAACGACCTTGAGCACACAGAAAGCCCAGGACAGCGAAGTCGCAGCCCTCGCCCGCCTGCAATCGCAGATTCAACTAGCACAGGAAATGATCAAAGCCATGCGTAAGCGAACCGAAAGTCTCGGATCGCACTATCGAGCAGACTAATTCGAACACCCATCTAAAGCAGAACACAACTAATCGATATCTATGGGCCCCGTGAGCTCGAAGTGGCACGGGGCCCATTCGTGTCCGTACGGCAGCGTATCCTTATTCTGAATACGGAGCGGGCAAAGCCCGCATAGACAATAGGCCAGCGAGGAGGAGATATGGACAGTAGAGATATCGAGAAGTGGCGTGTCGAACTTGATAGCTACGCCAATGTAGAAGACGGCGTTGAGTATTGGCTCGCACGCGATTTAATGGAACCCATGGGGTACACTCGATGGGAGAACTTTGCCGAAGTTGTTAAGAGGGCAAAAGTCTCGTGCGAAACAAACAAAACTCCAGTTGATTCCCATTTTCGTGACACCACGAAAATGGTAACTGCCGGTGTCGCCGCTCGCGCGGTTAAAGACTACAAACTTACGCGCTATGCATGCTATTTAATCGCCCAGAACGGAGATTCAAACAAGCAAGAAATCGCGCTCGCACAGGCGTACTTCGCCGTGCAGACGCGCCGCCAAGAGCTCATAGAGCAGCGCTTCGCAGAGATTCAGCGCTTGCAGGCGCGCCACTCGCTATCTGATTCAGAGAAACAGCTCTCGGGTATTGCGTTCAAACGCGGCGTGGACTCCAAAGGATTCGCAATCATCAAGTCGAAGGGCGATGAAGCGTTATTCGGCGGCAGAAGCACGGCGGAAATGAAGCAACAGCTCGGCGTATCCAAGAGCTCGGCATTGGCGGACAGGCTAGCCGATGTTCTCATCAAAGCAAAGGACCTTACGAACTCGATGACGGCCTTCAACGCCGAGGAACACGACCTGTACGGTCTGGACCAGATCAAGCAAGAGCACGTCGAGAACAACACAAGCGTGCGTGGCAGCCTCATCGACCGCGGAATTGTACCCGAGAACCTACCGCCTGCCGAAGATACAAAGAAGCTCGAACGTCGCGTGAAAGCAGACGAGAAAAAGCTCAAGGAGGGTACAGACGGATTCACCGACCCCCAGGGCAGGCTCGACTTGTAAAGCGTCTGTGCCCTTACGGGTTCGACCCCATGTACTTTTAACAAAAAAACGGCCAACCGAAGTTGGCCGTCTTAACAATCTTTGGTGGGCCGTCAGGGGGTCGAACCCTGGACCTTGGGATTAAGAGTCCCCTGCTCTACCAACTGAGCTAACGACCCAAAGCTAAAGTCCGTCGTAGCGGACTTTAGAGGAGATATCGTGTGGTGGGCCGTCAGGGGGTCGAACCCTGGACCTTGGGATTAAGAGTCCCCTGCTCTACCAACTGAGCTAACGACCCGATATCAACACGAAGCAAGAACTGGGGTGGGTAAAGGGACTCGAACCCTCGACCTACGGGACCACAACCCGTCGCTCTAGCCAACTGAGCTACACCCACCGTGTCCTGTGCGCTTCGCGCTCGACTATTATTGCAAGGAACGCCACGCGATGCAAGCCCCAATTTTCAAGAATTTTGAAAAGAGTTTTTCGAGACCATTTCGAGCATTTCCCACCGGTTTCATAGGAGTAAACTTGCCCCACTGCAAATGCTCGAAAGGACCGGCATGAAAGAACTCTCCAACCGCACGGCAACGTTTACCGATTCCGTCATCCGTCGCATGACGCGCATCTCCAACAAGTATGGCGCCGTCAACCTGTCACAGGGCTTCCCCGACTTTGATCCCCCGGCGCAGCTGCTCAACAGCCTGAGCGCCATCGCCACCGACCCCAAGCCGCTCTACCACCAGTACTCCATCACCTGGGGCTCCCAGGCCATGCGTGAGGCGCTTGCCGCCAAGCAGGAGCACTTTATGGGCATGCCGATCAACCCCAACGAGAACATCGTGGTCACCTGCGGCTCCACCGAGGCCATGATGGCCGCCATGATGACGGTCACAAACCCCGGCGACAAGGTCGTCATCTTCTCGCCATTCTACGAGAACTACGGCGCCGACACGATCCTCTCGGGTGCCGAGCCCATCTACGTGCCGCTTAACCCACCTGCGTTCGACTTTGACCGCGAGACACTCGAGGCGGCCTTCCGCGACAACGATCCCAAGGCCATCGTCCTGTGCAACCCGTCCAACCCCTGCGGCAAGGTCTTTACGCGCGAGGAGCTCACCTTAATCGCCGACCTCTGCAAAAAGTACGACGCCTACTGCATTACCGACGAGGTATACGAGCACATCGTCTACGCGCCCCACGAGCACGTCTATATGGCCACGCTGCCCGGCATGTTCGATCGAACCATCAGCTGCAGTTCGCTGTCTAAGACGTACTCCATCACCGGCTGGCGTCTGGGCTACACCATCGCCCCGGCCCAGATCACCGAGCGCATTAAAAAGGTCCACGACTTCCTCACCGTGGGTGCTGCCGCTCCCCTGCAGGAAGCTGTCGTCACCGCCCTCAAATTCGACGACAGCTATTACCAGGAGGTCCTCGACCTCTACACCGCCAAGCGCGACCTATTCTGTCAGGGGCTCGATAGCATCGGTCTTGAGCACAACGTGCCGCAGGGCGCCTACTACGTGATGATGGATATCTCGGAGTTTGGCTATGACAGCGACCTCGACTTCTGCGAGGATCTGGCCTCCAAGGTGGGCGTGGGCGCCGTTCCGGGCTCCAGCTTCTTCCGCGAGCCCGTCAACCACCTCATCCGCTTCCACTTTGCCAAGCGAGACGAGACGCTCAACGCAGCACTGGAGAACCTCAAGTTCCTGCGTGATAAAATCAAACCGCGCGGGTAAGGACGGCCCGGCACTAAATGCATCCCGAGGCCGGCCACATCCTGGTCACTCACGACCCGCGCGACACCATTGGCGAGCACAGCGGCTGTCCCTTCCACGACAACTGCCTCGAGGGCCTCATCGCCGGTCCCGGCGTTAAAAAGCGCTGGGGTGGCAAGAGCGCCGGAGAGATGGCCGATGACCCGGAGGCCATGGACCTGCTCGCCGGCTATCTGGCGCAGGCGCTCATGACCTACATCCTGTGCTACGCACCGCAGAAGAACGTCATCGGTGGCGGCGTGGCCGATCACACCCCCATCGTGCCGCTCGCACGCAAGAAGTGCGCCGAGATGCTCAACGGCTACATCGTCACGCCCGAGATGGCCGACATTGATAGCTATATCGTCAACAACAGCCTCGAGGGCAAGCAGGGCATTATGGGCTGCCTGGCCCTGGGCGCACAGGCGCTTCAGTAGCAGACGCACCCACAGGGCGTGGCGCGCCCGGCAAATCCGACCTACGGAACGACGCCACCACGCCTCATATAAGCCCTCAAATAAAAAGGCTCTGTTAGACCAAATTTGACACGATCGGCTGTTCG